>CAZFCI010000238.1:0-11616 GCA_964517525.1 uncultured Clostridia bacterium
GTAAATAATAGTATACTCAAAATACCTAAAACTGGCTTTGCATACTTAAATTTGGAAGCTAAGAATATTTTGTATCCATCAGAAAAAAAAGTTTATTTCATTGAGGTTGAATCAAAATCAGAAGAACCTTTATTTTTAAAGATTTTCTTTGATCCCCTTAAGATTGGGTGCGAATTTTGGAAGAATGGTTTGTGGAAGAAAAGTATTGAATATTTTTCAAAGAAGCTTGAGGAAAACCCTGAGAATTTAGATGCTTTAATTTATCTAAAGGATAGCAAAGAAAAAATTGGTGAAGAATTTAGGGGATTTGATGAAAAAATCTTTGAAAGAGTAAAAAATTATATTGATAGCGGAGACATGGAAAGATGGATGAGATGGGTCGAAAGAGTGGAAAACATTGATGTTCAATTTTTGCTTGAATCCAAAACATTGTTTCTTGAGATTGAAGATATTGCCAAAAATTCAATTGTGATAAATGACCCAATTTTTCTTAATAGAAAAGGTGCTCTTTTAAAAGATAGTTGTGAGATTGAGCTTCCTTTTATAATTCCTCAGGATTACATTATTTACCTTACTCTTAATGTTCCATCAGAAGAGGTAAAATCAAATATCGAAGTTATTTCAGGAGATAGAGTTTATGAACCCACTCAAGTTATCCCTCTTGGAAATGAATTTTTCCGATTTGAAATTCCTTTTCAAAAATTAAAAATTGATGAGAGATTGGTTCTGAAATTAACTCTTAAAGAGCCATTTTTAATTATTGATGATTTAAGAATTCAGCCTGATTTAAGTAAATTTCTCCTCAAGAAAAGAGAAGTATTTTCGAAATTTGTAGGAGTGAAATGAGCTGGTCATTTTTTGAGAGCAAAATAGAGAAGGAATGGGATAGATTTGTAGAGAGCCAGGAGGAATCTCGATTCATTCATTTAATTGGATTCAAAAGGGTAATCGAAAGGATTTATAAGTTTGAGCCTCTATATCTTTATTTTGAAAGGGGAGGTGAAATTTTGGCGATTTTTGCCTCCTTTATTCAGAACTCAATTTTTACAGGAAAGAAGATAGTTTCTCAGCCCTTTTCAGAATATGGAGGTCTGATTTTCTCAAAATCTCTTAAAGAAGATGAGAAAAATTCAATTCTTGACGAATTGTTTTTTATTTTGAAGAATACAATAGAAAAAAGAAATGTTAGAGGTGTTGAGATAAGGGGCAAGACTGATAAAGGAGTAGAAAGATTCGCCCAAAAAATTGTTATTGGAGAGTATGGAATAAGAAGACTGACTAAAAATGATGACCTTTGGAAATCTATAGATTATATGGTTAGAAAAGCTGTTAACAAGGCTAAAAGGGAAGGTGTTGAAATTTATGAAGATCTGAATTTTGAAAAAATAAAAGAATTTTACAATCTTCATCTGATGACAATGAAAAGATTGGGCTCTCCACCCCATCCATACTCTTATTTCTTGAGCCTTAAAAAAGAGCTGAAAGAAAGAATCAAGATATTTTATGCAATTTACAAAGGAAGAATAATATCTGCTCTCTTAGGATGGAAAGTTGGGAAGGTTATCCATATAACGGACAATCCTTCAGATGAAAGATTTTTCCCATTGAGGGGGAATGATTATCTCCTTTATTATTTTCTTGAATGGGCAAAGGAAAACAATTTTGAATTTTTTGATTTAGGACCCATGAGATATGAGGGGCAGGAGTTTTACAAGAGAAAATGGAATCTCGAAACCTACGAATATTCAATACTTCATTATCCCAATAAGCTTGTGACTATTGCTTATAACCCACCCTTTTATGTTAAAATAGCAAGCAAAATCTGGAGATTTGTTCCCAAAGAATTTTCAAGATATATAGGGAAATTCCTCAGGAGGGAGCTTGGACTATGATTGAAAAGGAGATGCTTTCCTTGCTTGCATGCCCTGAGTGTAAAAATGAGCTCAGAAGAGAAAAAGAAGAGCTAATCTGCAAAAATTGCAACAGAATTTACAAAATAAAAAATGGGATTCCTATTTTTGGTTTCAGAGATGACGAGGCTTTCTGGAAGGAATTTTTCAATGACCTTTCAGAAAAAAAGGGTGATTCAGAAGAAGCAAATGCCTATTTTAGCAAGAAGAGTTTTGAGTTTACAAGAGATATTCTTCATAGTGCAATTGGAAAACCTGAGGGGAAAAGGATTGTTGACATTGGCTGTGGCACTGGTCATGCCTCATCTTTCCTTTCAAAAAATAACTTTATTATTGGAGTTGATATATCCCTTAAAATACTTTTCCATGCAAGGAGAAAAGGGCTTTTTCCAGTTCAATCCTCAGCGACAAAATTACCTTTAAGGGAAAATTCCTTTGATCTGATAATTTGCAATAATCTTCTCCAGACAATTAAAGAAGGGGAGCTTGTTTTGGATGAAATAGATAGAATAACTTTAAGGGGAGGAAAAATCTTCATATCAACTGCTAACAGAGAAGGTATTTTAAATAAAATTTTTTCATTTATTGAGAGGAAAAAATATGAAAAAATGCGTCTCTATTCCATTTCAGAAATAGAATCTTACTTGACCAAGAAAAACATCAAAGTTTGTAATTTCTACTTTCTTTCCCTTCCAATAATGAAGTTCTGGAAAAACAAAAAATCAGGTCTTATAAAAGCTTTGAGCACATCATTCATTATTGAGGCAGAAAAATGAGATTTCGAAAGATTATTTTGATCTCAATTATTTTCCTGAGTTTCTTCTTTAGATTTTGGGGGATATCCTCTGTTCATATGAGAATTGATGATGTCACGGTAGCAAAAACAATCCTTGATGTTTACAATGGTTACTGGGTTGCAGACCATATATTTTTCTATCCCCCTCTCCTTTATTACATCTGTGCCCTTGTCTTGAGAGGAATATCAATCTTTCTATCAATCATATTCTTCCACAAAGATCCTACCCTCTATCCCTTTACCCTTTCTCAAGTCCTTTTCATCTCAAGGCTCGTATCAGCATTCTTCGGTTTTTTGACAATTCCTATTTTTTATCTCTCCCTTAAAAAACTTTATTCAGAGAAGATAGCCCTTTTTGGAGCTTTCCTTTTTTCAATTTCTTTCATCCACATTATCCACAGTCATCAGCTTGTAATGGATACGCTATCAACTTTCTTCGTTATTTTAACCTTTTATTTTTCAGTATTAATTTTCAGATCAGGGAAATTTATTTATTATCTTTTAGCTGGGATTTCAGCAGGTCTTTCAACATCCTCAAAATATAATGGGCTTTTCTCTGTTTTTATAATACTATCCGCTCATCTTTTAAAGGAAGAAAGGATTTTCATAATTTCCTTTTTCAGATTAAAAATCATAGCGAGTGGAGTTTTTTCTTTCTTAGGATTTTTCATTGGGCATCCCTATTCAATATTAAGATTCAAAGATTTTCTAAGGGGAACGAAGCTTTTCTTTAATGTTGTCCATAAAACCGAATGGTATCTTGTTCCAATAAAACCGAAAGGAATAATTGAAAATATAAAGTATTCCCGATATTTCCAGGCAATTTCTAACATCTTTTCAGCAGAAGGTCTTTTATTTTTCTTTTTGATACTTTTAGGAATATTAGGACTTTTTCTCTGGAAGAAGAAAGAGCACATTCTATTTGTCTCTTTTCCAGCCATCTATTTCCTTGTTCTTATACCTCTCCTCGGATTTTCAAGATACAGAGATCTAACCTTTATCTCACCTTTCTATTCCGCTCTTCCAGCCATATCAATTCCATCTATTCTTGAAAACTTTAAAAGGAAAATTTTTAGAATCTCAGTGCTTTCCCTGATTGCATTGGTGTTATTTTTAGTCTCATTCAATGTTTTAACAAAGACATATCTTATATGGGATGATGATACTTCCCAAATCTTCTACAGATGGCTTTTGAGAAATGTTGAAGAAGGTAAATACATTGGAAATGAATGGTTCACAATACCCCTTGAAGATGGGAAAACTCCATATCGTCTTTACACTGTTCCTTATATTTTCAGGAGAGAGTTTCCACCCCTTGAAAACTTCGATCTTATACTCTCCTCAAGCCTTTGCTATTCCCATTTCTACAAAAATAAGAAATTTTACTCTTACGAACTCTCTTTTTACGAGAGGCTGGAGAAGCATGAGCTCATAAAAGAGTTCTTTTCTAAGGAGATTGAATACAAAAATCCAACAATAAAAGTCTGGAGTGGAAAGAATATGAGGAGGAAGGGGCTTGAAGTTATAATTCCTCATGTTCCTTATGACAAAAAATTACCAAGAGAGTTTGAAATCTTAGATGGAAGCGTTTATGGAAAAGAGACGAAAGGATTCTTCCTCAAAGAAGGTGAGAAAATAGAGAGGATATTTATCTCAAGAAAACCCATTGAAAAATTTTACATCTTTTTCCTTGGAAATGAATCTGGAGGAAATGTTGAAATAAGAAATTTTGTAAATTCAAAAAAGATAAAACTTGAGAAAGGGAAAGATTCCTTTTGCATTTTGAAACCGTCTCTTTCCTTTCCCTTTACAAAGTATAGATACAGCATAAGAATAAAAGCAGAAAAGGAACTGAAAAGAACATTTGTGAGGATTGTTTACGATGAAGGAGAGGCAGGTTTACAATTTTTGGAGATGGGAGATTTTGAAAATGCATTCAAATGCTTTGAAAATTTAAAGGAGAAAACCCCTGAAATCATGCTTTATATGAAAAAATTAAAGAGAAGAGAGATCAATATTTCTGAAAATGAGATTGATTCACTAAAAAAGCTTTACTCAATCAAGGAAGAGAATGAATGGTCAAGATATTTTAAAAGAATAACAGGTCTTGATCCAGAATTTTTGGAGGAGAGCAAAACAATAAAATTGCAGGCAGAAAATACTGAATGGAAAGGAGGATCCCTTGCAGAATCATCAGAGCTTTCCGAAGGGAAGGGGATTTTTCTGAAGGAGAAAGAGGTTGTAGAAATATCCTTTCCTGAAATCTTCCTTTACAAAGGAATCTACTCAATAAAACCTCTCTTTATAATTTTTGGAACTCCAAAAGATATGAAATTTTCTATTATTTTAAGCTGGAATGGGAATAAAAAAGATTTTAAGGTTGACACTTCCAATTTAAAAATCTTAGATGGGAAAGGGTGCGGAGAGATAAAACTTGAAATTGAAAAATCCTGCCCTGTTAAAATAACTCTACTTGTCGAGAATGGAGAGAATTCAATAATTGATTGTTTAAAGATTTCTCCATCTCTTCAAGATATTTTCCATAAAAGGGGTGAGGATTTCAAAGAATTAATGAAACTTTAAGCTTTTATGAAGGGTATAAATTATATGGAGGCAGAAATATGAAGAAATTCCTAATAATAATCGGGATAATAATCCTGATAGGAGTAGTAATTTTCTATTTTTTCATCCATAAAAAGAATTCAGAGCCAAAATTCAGGACTGCAAAGGTAGAGAGAGGAGATATAATTTTAAGGGTCTCTGCTACAGGAACTTTAAATGCTTTGACAACTGTCCAGGTTGGGACACAAGTCTCAGGAATAATTGCGGAACTTTTTGCGGATTACAATTCTGTTGTTAAAAAAGGGGATATAATAGCTAAACTTGACGATACATTTTTAAAGGCTCAAGTAGCTGAAGCAGAAGCAAACCTCTACAAAGCAAAAGTTACTTTAAAAGAAGCAGAAAGAAATTATAATAGAGCAAAGGAACTATTTTCTCAGGGCTTTCTTTCAGAGGCAGAGCTGAATCAAGCTGAAGCAAATTATGAGTCTTCAAAAGCAACTGTAAAGCAGATGGAGGCAACCCTTGAAAGGGCAAAAACAAACCTTCAGTATGCCACAATAAGGGCTCCTATTGATGGCATTGTTATTTCAAGGAATGTTGATAGAGGACAGACAGTTGCTGCGTCCCTTCAGGCACCAACACTATTCACAATTGCTCAAGACTTAAAACAAATGAGACTTGAAGCATCAATAGATGAAGCAGACATAGGGAAAATAAGAGAGAATCAAATCGCAACCTTTACTGTTGACGCTTTCCCTGAGGAAAGATTCATGGGAAGAGTTTCCCAGATAAGACTTGAGCCAATAACTGTTCAAAATGTTGTAACCTACACAGTTATAATTGATGTCCCAAATCCTGAACTTAAATTGAGACCTGGAATGACCGCAAATGTATCCATACTAATTGATAGAAGGCATAATGTTCTAAGAATTCCAGCCTCTGCTTTGCAATTCAAGCCTGATCAAAAAGACATTTCACCCTTAGCTAAGAAAGCAGAGGAGAAAACTGGTGAAACACAACAGCAAGCTCAGACAAGTCAAGAGCAGAGAAGAATTTTCAACCCATCTGGTGAGAGAAGAGGCTTCTTTCCTAATATGGGTGGTGGTATGAACCCTGAATTTTTCAGGAGAATGAGGGAAAGATTTCAAAGTGAAGAAGCAACTGTTTATGTGATTGGGGCTGATAAAAAATTAATTCCTGTAAAAATAAAGAAAGGACTTTCTGATGGAGCATTTGTGGAAGTAGTTAGTGGGGATTTAAAAGAAGGGCAGGAAGTGGTTATTGGCTCTTCAACCTTAGCTTCTTCAACCCAGCAAGGTCCTATGGGACCTGGTCCTGGGGCATTTATGATGTTCAGAAGATGAAAAGCTTAATTAGATTAGAAAATATAGTAAAAATTTACAGGCTCGGAGAGGTTGAAGTTCACGCTCTGAGAGGAGTTTCCATTGAAGTTAATGAAGGTGAATTTTTAGCAATTATGGGTCCTTCTGGTTCTGGAAAATCAACTCTAATGAACATAATTGGTTGTCTTGATACTCCCACAAGTGGCAAATACTATCTTGAAGGAATTGAAGTATCCAGACTTTCAAGGAATGAACTTGCCAAAATAAGAAATAAAAAGATTGGATTTGTTTTCCAGACCTTCAATCTTCTTCCCAGAACATCAGCTTTAGAAAATGTTGAACTTCCCCTCTTCTATAACAACACATCAGCAAAGGAAAGAAAAAGGAAAGCTATGGAAGCTCTTAAAGCTGTAGGACTTGAAGGAAGAGAAAAGCACACATCTGCTCAGCTCTCAGGAGGTGAACAGCAAAGAGTTGCAATTGCAAGGGCTTTAGTCACAAATCCAGCAATAATCCTTGCAGATGAACCTACAGGAAACCTTGACACAAGGTCATCTATAGAGATTATGTCTATCTTCCAGAGACTTAATGAGGAAGGAAGAACTATAATTCTTGTGACTCATGAAAATGACATTTCCCAGTATGCTAAGAGACTTGTTAAAATTAGAGATGGGAAAATTGTTTCCGATGGTTTAATAGAGAAAAGAAGAGATGCTAATAGAGAGCTTGAATCCTTACCTCCCATAGGGAGCGAGTAAAGAGAGGGAAAAATGAATTGGGTAGAAACTTTTAGAGTTTCTTTTAGGTCAATAGGAAGGAATAAATTAAGGGCTTTCCTTACAATGTTAGGAATAATTATTGGGGTTGCAGCTGTAATAGCTATGGTTTCAGTCGGAGAAGGTGCAAGGGTGATGGTAGAAGATAATATAAAAAGCCTTGGATCAAATCTCATTCAGGTTTTCCCCTGGTCGATGAGGACAAGAGGAGTTCACGGAGGAATTGGTTCAAGACCATCCCTCACAGAGGAAGATTATCTTGCAATAAAGAATGAGTGTCCTTCAGTTTCAGCAGTTAGTCCAATGGTAAGGGCAAGTGCCCAGATTGTATATGAGAACCAGAACTGGTTTACTTCCATTCAGGGAGTAAGCCCAGAATTTCTTCAAATAAGAGGATGGGATCTTGAAAAGGGCTCAAATTTTACAGATTCTGATGTGAGAGGGGCAACAAAAGTTGCAATTCTCGGAAAAACAGTTGTAAAGAATCTCTTTGGGGACGAGAATGCTGATCCTGTTGGAAAAGTAATAAGAATAAAGAAATTTCCTTTTACAGTTGTTGGTGTTTTGAAAGCTCGGGGATACTCTGCTGTTGGATTTGATCAGGATGACATTGTCCTATCTCCCTACACGACTGTTCAGAGGAGGCTTGTTGGGGATATAATGCGAATAAATGTAATTTATGTTTCAGCAGTAAGCAATAATGCCATTCAGCAGGCTCAAGAGGAAATAACGCAGGTTCTAAGAAGAAGACACAGAATTCAGCCAGGAGATGAGGATGATTTCAGTGTAAGAAGCCAGATGGATATTGCATCAACTGCTACTGAAACAACAAGGATAATGACAATACTTCTTGGAAGCATTGCATCCATTTCCCTTATTGTGGGTGGAATTGGAATAATGAATATAATGCTTGTCTCAGTAACGGAGAGGACAAGGGAGATCGGTCTAAGGATGGCAGTTGGAGCTAAGGGGGGTGATATTCTCCTTCAGTTTTTAACAGAGGCAGTTGTTCTTAGCCTTGTGGGAGGGATTATAGGTATTCTTGTAGGAGGTGTTGCTTCTCAGCTAATATCAAAGTTCGCAGGCTGGAGGACATTCGTCTCTTTAAATGCTATATTCCTTGCCTTTCTCTTCTCCTTTTCTGTAGGGGTCTTCTTTGGATTCTATCCTGCAAGGAAAGCTTCCCTTTTAAATCCAATAGATGCTCTTAGGTACGAGTAAAAATTAATATTTTTAGCTTTCCACCACAATTTAAACTTTGAGCTTTTAAATCTCAAGATTATATTGTAAAATTAGTTTTAAGAGAAAGAAAGGAGATAAAATGTTTAAAATAACTGATGAGGCAATAACCCAGTTTAAGAAGGCTCTTTCAGAAGCTGGTCTTGCAAATCATGGGGTTAGAATCTTTGCATCATCCTGCTGTGGCTCAATAGGTTTAAGTGCAACTGAAAATGGAGAAGAGAATGATATATTAATTGAGCAGAATCAGCTAAAGCTTTTTGTTGACCCAATTCTTTACTCTCAACTCTCAAACTCTGTCTTAGATTTTCAGGATGGATTTGTAATAAGGAGTTCCGATTAGATATATGGATATTTTAAGGGTTGAGAATCTCACTTTAAACTTGAACGGAAAAGAAATTCTAAGAAATCTTACTTTTTCAGTCAAAGAGGGATTGATAAAATCTATTCTCGGCTCCAATGCAGCAGGAAAATCATCTCTTGCAAGTGTAATAATGGGTCTTGAAGGCTACAGACCCAAGAAAGGGAGGGTTGTTTTCATGGGAGAGGACATAACAGATTATCCAATATGGAAAAGAGCGAAAATGGGTTTAACCCTTGCCTGGCAGGAACCAGCAAGATTTGAGGGTTTAACTGTTCGAGATTACATATTGGCTGGGATGAATGAAAGGGATGAAAATCTTCTTGAAGAATCTTTGAAACTTGTTATGCTTGAGCCAAAAGATTACTTAAAAAGACCTGTGGATAAAACCTTAAGTGGTGGAGAAAGGAAAAGGATTGAACTTGCTTCTGTCTTTGCTATGAAGCCAAAGCTTGCAATTCTCGATGAGCCTGATTCCGGAATTGATATTCTTGCCCTTGATAACATAGTTGAGATGATAAAGGAGCTTAAGAGAAAAGGAACAACAGTTTTGCTTATAACCCACAGAGAAGAGGTGGCAGAAATAGCTGATGAAACCTCCCTTATGTGCTCTGGGTTTATAATAAAGGAAGGCAAGCCTGAAGAGGTTTGTGATTATTTTAAAAATAGATGCATTCCATGTCCAACTCACATATATCCTGATGAAATGGATCGGGATTCGAAAAAATGAGTGTAGCAAAAGATTATGAATACATGCTAAAAGCTTACTCCGAGGCAGGAGGGAAGCCAGAGATTTTCAGAGATTCAAGTATTGCCCACATTGTTGTCCATCAGAACAAGATTTACGGCATGCATCTTGTAAAAGGGCTTAGAGTAACTCCAGTAGAAACGGATAAAGGAGTAAAGATAGAGCTTATAGTGGAAGAAGGAATGAAAATAGCTTTTCCTGTTCATTTGTGTTTTGGAATTCTTCCAGAAGAGGGAAGACAGGAGATTGAGATGGATGTGAAGGTTGAAGATGGAGCCCAGATAAAACTTCTTGCCCACTGTGTTTTTCCCAATGCAGTAAGAATAGTCCACAGTATGAATGCAGAGATTAAGATAGGAGACAATGCCTATTACGAGTACAACGAAGTCCATTATCATGGACCGAAGGGTGGAGTGGAAGTGATTCCAAGAGCAAAAGTAATATTGGGAAATGGGAGCAGATTTGTAACTAACTTCTCCCTTCTAAAAGGTAGGGTAGGGGTCTTTGACATGGACTATGAAGCTTCTGCTGGAGATTATTCAGTTTTAGAAATGACAGCAAAAATCTATGGATTTGGTAATGACAAAATAAGGATAAGAGAAGTTGGAAGGCTCCTTGGAAGGAATTCGAGGGCTCTTATAAAAAGCAGGATTGCTGTTAAGGATGATGCTATTTCAGAAGTTATAAGTGAAATTACTGCTGAGGGAGAAAATTCATGGGGGCATGTCGATTGTGTTGAGATTGTCCAGGGAAACGCTAAAGCCAAAGCAATACCAATTGTTGATGTCTTTAACGAATCTGCAAAGGTTACCCATGAAGCATCAATTGGAAGAGTTGATAAAAAACAGGTGGAAACTTTAATGGCAAGGGGGCTTGAAGAGGAAAGAGCAATAGATATGGTTGTGAGCGGAATGCTTAAATAGAAATAAAGCCATTTGTTTTAAAACACTGCTCCTTAAAAAAGAGGAATTTCTTAATCTTTACTACTTACAGAATTTGACATTATTGAAGAATAGAAGTATAGTTAAAAGCAGGAGGTTTTTGATGACCAAAAATCTAAGGTATTGGCTAATTTTGATGGTTTCAGTTTTTCTGATCTCTGCAGTTGGATATTCCCAAGTCAGGCTTGAGTTTACAGGCTTTGGGAAATTCAATCTTAATCTTGGTTTTCCAAAAGATGTGGAGACAGATCCAACTTACGCCTCTACATTTAGAGGATTTTACAATGAGTGGCAACCTTTCTTTTTTGACCCTGTATTGGAGCAGAAGAGTGGAATAGGGTTTGGAGGAAGGATTGCAGTTGAGCTTACACCTCAGATTGCAATTGAAGGAAGCCTTGAGTATGTTATGGCAGAGCGTCAATTCAATAAAGAGGATCTGGATGCAGCAAAGGCAAAAATGAGCAGTATAGGATATTCTCAATATTTTACCTGGAAGGACTCTGGTGGAAAAATAATGAGATATTACGGAAATGTTGTTTTCAATCTATCAACCGAAGGAGAGATGATTCCCTACATAACAGCAGGAATTGGAATTACAAAGTTTTCTGGAACCCCTTCAATTATAGGTGACAGACCTGCCTATGGTGAGAGAATGGATCTCTTTTATGAGGATGTTTCAGCTTTAACTTTCAATGGAGGGTTTGGATTGAAATATTTTCTTTCTGAAAATATAGGAGTAAGGTTTGATTTCAGAGCTTTTTATTGCAGTCCAGAATTTAAACAGACTTTTGGATATAAGATTTGGGGAGTTACTGCATTACCAGAAGCAAATTATGTAACTCAGAAGGGAACCCATCTTGATGCTTCAATCAATGTTGGAGTTTTTGTGAGGATGTAAGTTCCAGAAAGTATCTTTAATTAAAGAGAGATTTAAGAG
>CAZFCI010000239.1:0-15972 GCA_964517525.1 uncultured Clostridia bacterium
GTTAGAAGTATAAATACATACTTTTGTAAATAACACCAACTATCTCACTTTATACCTATTTCTTCTTCCATTCTTCAAAGTCTTTTGGAATCTCTTTGAGAAATGAATTTTCCACAACAAATATATAATCGAGTTTTTTATTCATTAAATAAACCTTTTCATTCTCTTCCTTCCCGCAAATGATTTCAATCGTTTTTTCTTTTCCTCTCTCCTTTGTCTCTATCTTGAATTTTAAGTTAGGCTTATCAAGTCCGTAATCTCTCAATGCCTTTGGGTTATCAATGAATTCCTTTGCTTCAAGGTCTTCAATTTTCCTTAAGAAATCATTAATCTTTGTCCCATCAATCTCTTTCCTTTCTGGTTTTTTCATCTCCCATTTATCCTGTTTGTCCTTCTCGAAAAGATATTCTTTCCCTTCCTTTACAATACTGAATCTTTGAACATCAAAGCTCCAGAAAACAGCCACTGATTTTTCTCTCATATCTTCAGGTTTTTTGTCTATTTCAGAGATAAATGTTTCAGGAAGTTCTGCAATTATTTTGCTTAAATTTGAAATAGCATAAACATTCTTTTTTTCCTTCTCCTCCTTCAAGCCAGCAGAAATCTCCACCTCCTTCTCACCCGTTATTTTTATCTTTATCTTCGGTTTGTCAAGAGAATATTCCTTCAATTGTTCTTCTTTATAATCTTCAACAGCAAATCCCTTTGCCTCAGCACCTGTTATTGAATAAAGAAGATCATCTATCTTCCCCTTGTCTGCAAGTGCCTTCACTGGCTCATCAAGAAACCATTCATCCTCTTTTTTGAATGCATTCCACCTTTTCCCTTCACTCTCCCAAATTATTCTATTAACTTTATCCTTTTCAAATTCAAAAATCTTCTTGTTTCTAAAATCAAATAGGGTCTTATCAAGGCCACTCTTAAGAAAGGATGGTATTAAATAGACAATGTTTTCCTCAGGCTTTTTCGCATAAAGGGCTCCATCAATTGGATTCTCAATTCCAACATAAACACTTACCGAGCTACCATCCTTTTTCCAGAGTTTCAATATCCTGTAAGGTGGCTCAAGTCCATATTTTTTCAGATCCCTTGAATTTTCTTCAACCTTTCTCTCGATTTTTAGGTCTGAAAAGTCCTCAACAAGTCTATCAACTGTGTATTTATCAGCTTTTGTCTTGAAGGGAGTTGTTACTTCCCAGCTATCATCTTTCTTCTCAAAAACTATGGTCTCACTCCCTCTTTTTAGCTCAACTTTATTTATATCTGATGAGTTATAAGTCAGCAACTTCCCTTCAAATCTCTCCTTTCTCTCTTCCCTCTTTTCTAAATATATAATTGAGACAACAAGTATTGCAAGGATAGCAGTAAGGATTAAAAGGGTTCTCGCCTTCATAGGGACCTCCTTCTAAGATAGACAATAATTCCTCCAAGAACAAAAATTCCAGGGAGTAAAATTATTGTTGTGAAGAAAATCATTCTTCCTTGGGAAAGGGTTAGAGAGATTGTTCTCGGACGGGTGGTTTTTGGAGCTATTGAAACAAGATCCTCCTCTTCCTCAAGCCAGTTGACCGTATTAAGGAAAAGATTGCTGTTTCCAGATAAATCGAGAAACTGGTTTGATGCAAAGTCTGAATCTCCAAAAACAACTACTCTACTCTCTTTTTCCTTTCCTTCTTCCTTAAAGGTTGAGACAGCTACAACCGGAATTGGTCCCCTTCTGTCCCTCTCAGGATCAAATCTTATCTCCCTTGCATCGAATTGATTTGTAGAAAAGGAGTAAGGAGATGTGGATGCTATTGTCTCTGTCGAGCAATTCTTTGGAACTGGTTCTAATCTGTCAACAGAACGAGCGAAGGGGAAGAAACATGCATAATTGAATTTTTCAGAAATTTTATGGTATCCATATTTGGAAACAACAGCCCATGTGGGATCCCCTCCCATAATCCTCGCACTTGGATCAATGCTTACTATAAAATCATCTCCAATTTTTATTCCATATTTTTTCATAAATTCGACAAAGGAAGGAGCTGAAAGGGGATCAATAAGAAGGAGTAATCTCCCCCCATCCTTAAGGAATCTTTCGATTCCCTCAAGTTCACCTGGAAGAAAATCTTTTTCTGCTCCTGAAATAATAATAAGGGAGCAATCGGATGGAATAGAGGGTTCTTCTGCAAGAACTATCTCCTTTACTGTATATCCTAAGTTTTCAAGGGATGTCTTAATCTGGGAATAACCTCTTTCAGAGCTGTCCTCTATAGACTTTTCTCCATGTCCCTTTGTAAAGTATATTACTTTTTTCCTCTCCCTTGTTATCTTTATTATTGCATTTGTTATATCCTCTTCAGCTGTAGATGTTATCCTTGTCTCCTGTTCTCCACACTTGAATACTGTGGTCCCATCTTCAGAAATGTTTAGTTCCCTTACAAGGGATGGATTTTTGTCAGGATTTATAATTTCATATCTTATCCTCGATGTATAATAGGAATATCTCTTTAACATCTCCTCAATAATTCCCCTTCTCGGATTCAACTCCCTGAAAAAAGCTTTTATTTCAATATCTTTTTTAAGATTCTTCAAAACTTTTACTGTCTGTTCTGAAAGGGAATGAATTTTCCCCTCAGTTAAATCTGCTCTAAAATGAATCTTTGTGGAAAGGTAATTTAGAGCCACAAGGATAGCAAAAACAAGGAAAATAAGGAGTATCAAATTTCCTGAATATAAAAGAGTTTTTAGCTTGATCTGCTCCTTTAACTTTTCTCTGTTAAAAATAATGTAAAGGATTAGGGATAAAAGGCTAAGGCATAGAGCAGGAATCCAGATGAATTTTTTTGTGGGATAAATCTTGTAGGAAAAGAAGGAAATTAAGAGAAGTATTATAAAGATATAATTTAACCATCCAGCTATTCTTTTCATCTTTACCTCCATTTTTTAGCCTCAATTGTTGTGTGGGCTAAAAATAGACCAAAGAATGTAACTGATAGGTAATAAATAACATCCTCTGTGTCAAAAACTCCCTTTACAAGATCATCAAAGTGCTCAAAAAAGGAAAGATGGGTTAAAATCTCTCTCCACATTAGCCCTACATTGTCTGATGCCCAGCTTATAACCCAAAAGAGGAGAAGGGTTCCAAAACCGAGAACTGCTGCAACTATCTGGTTTTCAGTTATTGAAGAAGTGAAAAGACCGATAGCAATAAAGGCTGAACCAAGGAGAAAGAGTCCAAGGTATCCTGTAAGGATTGGCTCAAGTTGAGGATTTCCGTAAAGGAATGTGAAAATCGAGTAAACTCCTGTGGAAAGAAGCATTATTAAAAGAATAATAACAGCAGAGATGAACTTTCCTATTATTATCTCCCATGTTGAAAGGGGTGAAGTAAAGAGGAGCTCTTCAGTTCCAAGCCTTTTTTCTTCTGCAAATAGCCTCATTGTTAAGAGAGGTAGAATTAGAAGGAGGATTATTGAAGTATTGTGAAAATATGTGGAATAGACGAACTGGTTGATGTTTAGCTGGCTTGAGTAGTATGGATTTGCTCCAAACTGAATTGACTGCATATTGAAATACATTAGAATGTTATAGAAGAAAAAGCCTGAAATTAGGAGGAAAACCCCTATTAAAACATAAGCCATGGGAGATACAAAATAGACCTTTAATTCCTTCTGGGTTATTGCAATTATATTCCTCATTCCTTTCCTCCTACTGGGATATTGCTTTGAGGTAGATTGTCTCAATGTCAGGGGTGAGGGACCTCATTTCAAGAAGACCCATCCCCTTCTCAATTGCAACCTTAGCAATTTTCTCTGCAAGGTTTGCTCCTCTCTCCCATTCAATATTGACACCACCATTCCCTTCATAAACTTCCTTTACTCCCTCAATGTTCTCAAATATTAACTTTTCAGCAGGTCCAAAATTTTTCAGTCTTAGAAAGACCCCTTCTTTTTCAGCAAAGGATTTTGTCAGTTCATCGAGGAAACCGTTGGCAACGATTTTCCCTTCATTTATTATTACAACCCCATCGCAGATCTGGGTCACTTCTGCGAGGATATGAGTTGAAAGTATTATTGTTCTGTCCTTTCTCAGTGATTTTATAAGCTCTCTTATCTCCCTTATCTGGGCTGGATCAAGACCTATGGTCGGTTCATCAAGAATTAAAATTTTGGGTTCGTGAATAAGAGCCTGGGCAATTGCAACTCTCTGTTTGTATCCCTTTGACAGGTTTCTTATCAATCTACTCCTTACATCCTCAAGACCAGTTTCTTCGATAACCTTCTCCATATTATCTTTTACTTTCTTTCCTTTCAATCCCTTTATCTTAGCCACAAACACGAGATAGGACTCAACTGTCATATCATTGTAGAGAGGTGGATTTTCAGGAAGATATCCTATCAGAGCTTTTACCTCTTTGGAATTGATTATTGGATCAAGCCCTGCAACATAAGCTCTTCCTTCTGTTGGAGGGAGATAACCTGTTATGATTCTCATTGTGGTTGTTTTCCCAGCACCATTTGGTCCTAAGAACCCCCATATCCTTCCTTCACCAATTTCGAAGGAAATATTGTTAACTGCAATCTTTTCACCATATTTTTTTGTTAAATTCTCAACCCTTATCATTTACACCTCCTCTTTAAGAATTTTCTTTCACATTCTTTCAGGTTCAGGAATTCCAATCAAATTCATTCCTTTGTTTAAAATATATTTTACAAATCCTATGAACTTCATCCTGATATTTCTTTTTTCAGAGTTTTCTTCCTGAATTACAGGGAATTTATGATACCACAGGTTAAATTTCTTCGCAAGATTGAAAAGGAACTTAGCCACCTGAGAAAACTCAAGGGAAGTGATCGATGATTCAACAATATCATCCATAAAAGAGCTATAAATTATAATATCCCACATTGTCTCTATTTCTTCTTTTTCAAGTTTATCAAATTTTAAATCGCTAAATCCTTCTTCTCTTTTTAAACCCATCTCTTCAAGTCTTCTGAGAATCGATTTTATTCGAACAGCACTGTATTGAATGTAAGGTCCGCTCTCTCCCTCAAAGTCAAGGGCTTCTCCAAAGTCAAAAACAAGGACTGAATTTCTTCCATACTTGATCATGAAGTATCTGAGAGCGCCTACTGCAACATCTCTTGCAATTTTCCTTTTTTTGTCCGGGTCAAGTTCAGGACTTCTCTTCTCAATCTCCGCTAATGCTTTCTCCTCAAGTTTATCCAGTAGGTCATCAGCTTTTAAACCTACCCCTTTCCTTCCTGAGACCTCAACAAATGGTTTTTTCATCTCTTCCTCGCTAAGAGGAAAGCCCATCTCCTTGGCTGATCTGTGGGAAAGAGATACCATCTCATAGGAGAAATGTATAGAATTTTCACTCTCCCTCTCCCATCCAAGGATTTTTAGAGCCTTTGAAAGAAGCTTTTGAAGGTCTGATTGTCTTACATCTATTACATTGTAAACCCTGTCCCCCCTTCCAAACTCAGGATGGGATGAATCTGAAGGTTTTTCAGAGGTTATCCAGACTTCTTTGTCGGGATAAAATGGAAATTTGGAATAGTAAAAATCCCTTCCAAGCAATCCAAACTTCCAGAGCTGGTAAGCAATGTCCTTTCCGAGATATGTTACAGTCCCTGTTGAGCGGACAATAACCTTTTCTCTCTCTTCTCCTTCATATGGCATGACCCAGCATCCTTTATTTTTACCCTCATCTGCAAAATATATTATTCCCCTTGACTTCAGGAGCTCAAATGCCTTTTCCCAAAATTTAAGTTTGAGAATATGGCTTTCATGGGGAAGAAGGTCGTATCTTACACCTATCCTTTCCATTGTTCTTAAATGGCATAGAAGGATTCTCCTTGAAATTTGATGGGCGAGTTCAGCCTCTTCACCATCTCCCTCCTCAATTTTTTTATGAATTTCATTCCTTCTCGAAATTGCAGATTCATTATTTTCAAGATATTCATAAACTTTTGTGTAAAGGTCCCAGAAGTAATAGTCTATTTTTTCAATCTTATCCAGATCCTCGACCCCTTTCCCCTCAAGTTCCTTAAATCCATAAACAACATCAGCAACCTGAATTCCAGTATCGTCAATGTAATTCTGTACCTCAACATTTTCTCCTAAGTATCTTAGACAACGGACAAGGGTGTCACCAAGGCAGGCATTCCTGAGATGACCTATGTGAGCTGATTTATTTGGGTTTATGTTTGTATGTTCTACGATTATCTTTCTCCAGCGAGCCTTCCTTTTCCTTTCTCTTTTTTGAATAAGTTCAATTTTAATAATATCTTCTTTTTTCAAGAAAAGATTTATGAACCCTCCCCTTTCCTCAATCTTTTCAACATATGGTAATGGAAGAAGGGAATTCATAATTTCCTTTGCTATTTCCGATGGTTTTTTCTTCTGTTTCTTAGCTATATCAAAGGCTACTTTAATGGAAAAATCCCCAAAGGAAGGGGAAGGAGTTGAGTCAAGTTTAACATTATCTAAGATATATTTTCCTTTTAACTTTCTTAAAATTTCCTCTTCAAGCTCTTCCTTCCAAAAAGCCATATGAAAATTATACAGAATTTGGTGAGGCGGGTAAACACCAGGAAAACTGACCAAAAGAAGCTTTTATGGATTGAAAAATAAAGCATAAAAGAGAAGGAAAATCACACTAAGGCTAAAAAGCTTTTTATTTGTGCCTATTAGTGATATTAAAAGAACAATTGATAATCTTTCCTTTAAATTTTAAAATAATTTATGGAGTTTTAAACTCTATGTTTTATGGGGGTGTAGCTCAGTTGGGAGAGCGTCTCGTTCGCAACGAGAAGGTCGCCGGTTCGAATCCGGTCACCTCCATTTACTCTTAAATTGTTAAGGATAGACGATTTTGAACCCTTTGAAATCTCTTACGAATTCCCTCATCCTCTTTTTGAAGGAATTTACCTTGAAAGATTGAACAGGTTCACAGGGAGTTTAAAATTTGGAAATAGGATCGTTAATGTTCATATTCCTAATTCAGGAAGGCTTCAAGAGGTTTTAAAGAAAGGAAGAAAAGCCTATTTTTCTCCAAAAAAGAGTTTGAAGACAGAAGGTTTTCTTCAACTGATAAAAGAGGGAGATAAATTTGTTTCAATAGATGCAAGAATACCTAATAAACTTATGGAGAAGCTTCTTCAAAATAGAATTGGAAAATCAAAGACTATAAAAAGAGAAGCTAAAATAAATGGAAGAAGAATGGATTTTTTGATTGAAAATTCAAAAAGAATATGGATAGAGACAAAATCCATAACCCTTGTTGAAGATGGTTTCGGCTTATTCCCTGATTCTCCAACTCAAAGGGGGAGAGAACATTTAAAAGAGCTCATAAAAATAAAGGATAAAGGGGAAGGAGGGATTATTGTTTTTATTGTCCAAAGGGAAGATGCAGAAAAATTCTCTCCCAACAGAAAAATTGATCCTGAATTTTCCAATCTCCTAAAGGAGGCAGTCCTTAAAGGAATAGAGGTTTTTGCCTTCAACTGCTTTGTCAGTCTTGAAAGAATCTCTTTGTATAAAAAACTGGAGGTTATCTTTTGAAATTCATTGCAGATTGTATGCTCGGAAAACTTTCCCGCTGGATGAGAATCCTCGGTTTTGATGTTATATACATGAAAGATGATGACGAAGTAATTCTTGAAACTGCTGAAAAAGAAAAGAGAATAATTCTCACAAAGGACACAAGAATGGGTAGCAAGAAATTTAAGGGAAAGATATACTTTGTTGAGAGTGAAGATTGGAAAAAACAGCTAAAGGAGGTTTTAGATAGATTCTCATTATGGAAGAAAATAAAGCCCTTCACCCGTTGTCCTGATTGTGGAACACTTTTAAAAATTGTAAGAAAAGAGAGAGTGAGATATCTTGTTCCATCCTTCATATACAGTCAAAAAGATACTTTTGCCTTTTGCAAAAAATGTGAAAAAGTTTTCTGGGAAGGAACCCATCTGAATGATATGGAGAAAAAAATAAATTCTATTTTGAAATGGAAAATTTGAAAGGAGGAGTTTATGAATTGGTTAGAAGAAGCTAAGGAGGCAGCTGAAGAAGTTTTTAGTGTTTTAGGGGAGGGTTGGAAAGAAAGTGTCTATGAGGAAGCACTGGCACATGAGTTTAGACTAAGGAAAATACCTTATGAGAGGCAAAGGAACTTTGAGATACTCTATAAAGGTTACAAAGTCGGTGATGGTAGAGCAGACTTGATTCTTAATCCACTTTGGGCAGGCAAAGGTGGAAAAGAGTTTGTGTTAGAATTAAAGGCAGTAAAAAGAATCAGGGATTCCCATATAAGACAAGTTCAAGTATACATGATTTCATTGAATATTGATGAGGGAGGGGTCCTTAGTTTTGGCGATGGTATTGTTCTGGAAAGGGTTTCAAAACCCCAAAAAATTTTGGAAAAAGGCGTTGTCAAGCCATCAAGGTCAAGAAAAGAAATCGAAACCATACTTAAACATGCTGCGAAAACGGTTTATGACTATTTTGGAGTAGAATTCCTTTATCGGGAAAGAGGATTGGAGATCTTTCCAAATGCAATTGGTGTAGAATTGAGATTAAATGGGATTGACTTTTCTGCTTCTGATTTTCCAATATGTTATAAATACCACCAAGTTGAAACATACAATTTCAATTTTGTATTTAAAAATATGAATGTAGCCAATGTCTTGTATTACAAAAACGAAGAGGAGATAGATGAGGAGTTAAAAAGGTTGAAACCTCTTTTGAGAGAGTTAAAAATAAATAAATGCTATCTAATCTGCATTCCTTTAAATGCAGACGATAAAGTTTTATTAGAAACGATGTAAGAATGTAAAAGGGGGCTTCCGCCCTTCCGCTCTTCCGCCCTATCTTGCAAGTGTTGACAAAATTTGACTAAAGGCATATATTATAAAAGATGAAATAGGAAGAAAGGATGAGAGGGAAGTTTAGATTTATTTTAATTTTAAGTATTTTAGTTCTAATTTCAAGTGGGGGGGGTCATCTTTAAGAGTTCTTCAAGACCTACTTACAGAGAGTTAGCAGAGCATTGGTCTCCCTTTATCTATCAAGCAACAACAGGAAGACACGATTTCATTACAAGATTTGATTTTGATGGAAACTGGCTTGGTCATGACAACTGGGAGAATTATGAATGTTATCCACTTCCTGCCTATGTTTATTATGCAATAGTAGAATCCACAAATTACTACTTTTTAACCTACTCCTTCTTTCACCCAAGGGATGACGGAAATCCTCTCTGCAATCATTGCTCAAGACATGAAAATGATTTTGAAGGTTGCAGAGTGATAATCAAAAAGGATGGCTCATACTGGGGCAAACCCTACAAAATGGATACAATGGCTCATGGAATTAAGTATTCTTATGATCCTCCGGATTCTCAAAACTCTACTGATAAGTTCTCTCTAATTAATGGTTCACACCCTGCTGTTTATGTAATGGATAGGAAACATGGGGTTTATGGGACAAATTTTGCTAAACATTGGCCCGATTGTTGGAATATGTGTCAGGTCTTCCCCAGTGTTGATGGAACAGGGATTGGATACTGGTATGCAGGAAGGGGAGCAGAAATACCCGAAAGTGTAAATGATAGAGATGTTAGTTATGAATTAATCGATATTACCTTAAAACTATGGGAAAGAAGGTTTACTGATCCTCACAGTGATTTTGGGGAATTTACTACTGGTGGAGAGAATCCAGTAAATGTTTACTTTGGTGCAAAATTTTCAGGGGATAATTATAGTGAGTCTATTTATGATTACTTCTTTAATGGACCTTGTGCAGCAAGACCTCCATGGAATTGGTTCAAAGAAAACTTTGACCAGAAGGGAGAATGGTTTATAGATCCTCTTAGACATCATGAAGAGGGAGGTATATCTTTATGGAACAAAGGTGAAAGATATATTTATAATCCATTTTTAAACTCATCCAGCTATTCTCTTCCATCATGTTTATATTGGCCTCCATTTATTAACATTAAATTTGAAAAAAGACCAAGCTCTTATAAGGCATATAAAGGTCAAGAGGTTACCTATTTTTATCAAATGACCAATTTGGGAGGGATTCCCATAACAAATGTAGAAATTAACGACAATAAATTAGGTTTTATTTGTTCAATATCTTCTTTAAATCCTGGAGAGTCATACATTTGTAACAAAAATGTTGTTCTCAATGAAAAGTCAACAAACCATGCCTTTTTTAGTGCCTTAGCTTACTATTATTGCAATTACCGTAATATCTATGGAGTTTCAAACCATGTGACTGTAGAAATAATGCCTCCAGACCCCTGTGTGGATTACGATAACGATGGGGTTATCTGTACTGATAATTGTCCTTTCAATTTTAATCCTGACCAAGCAGATTCAGATAATGATGGTCTTGGAAATGTCTGTGATAACTGTCCCAACACCTCCAATCCTTCTCAGGATGATTTTGATGGAGATGGTGTAGGAGATGAATGCGATAATTGCCCTCGAAGATGGAATCCAAATCAAAGAGACTCTGATGGTGATGGAATTGGAGATGCATGTTCTAGAGAACGACCATTTCCAAGAGAAAAACCTGTAATGTCCTGGAATAGTGTAGACTCTTTTGAAGAAAGTGTGTATTCTCTCAAAAATTGGCTTCAAGGACTAACTTCAAAAACATATCTTAATGAGGAAGGTTGTCTTGTGATGGATATTTACCCCTCAGATTCACCACAAATAATTTCAAGCCCAAATTTAGAATTTATGTCAACTGTCAATTTTCAAGGTATGGCTATTCTCTATTCAAATCAGATCGAATATTTAAGTGGTGTCAGTAGAGGGAGGATTGGATGGGTTGATGAAAGGATGGTAGATAAGAACAAGAAATATTTCCTTATCTACATTCCAGAAGGGGGAACTTTTATAGATGTAAATCTCCAAAGAACAAATGAAAGTGAATTTAAATGGGTCAGAATAAAACTCTCAAACCATATTAACTGGAGAAGTGATATTAGAACTCTTTTTGTTAATTTCACTCCAGCAGTTGATTCACGGAATTCTTGCGGCAAATTCACTATTAAGGCAATTTTATTTCTTGAAGAGGTGAGGGAATGAAGAACAAAAAATTAATTTCATTCTTTTTTACTCTATTTTTTTCTTTCTCTTTAAACCCCATTTATGGAAAATTAAGGGAACATTTCACATTTGAATTCGATGTAGGATATGGGCTTTCCTTAGAACCAAAAATAATTTCTAATGGGGATAAAGAGACTTTAAAATTTAAATCTCACTGGGGACATATTTTTCAGGTTTATCCATCAAGAAACATTGGGATTCAAGTGGAAATGAGGGTGCAAAGAGTAGAAGTAAAAAGAGAGTGTAAAGGTCTTGGGACGCGCAGGGAATACCTTTCGCATCCCTATGCTTTTCTCAATTTATTCTACAAATTCAATTCTTTTGGAGATAAAAGGATTTATCCATATTTTTTAGTTGGGATAGGATGGCAGGATCAATTCGATGTCATGAGTATAGCTTACAAGACAGGGATAGGGGTAAAATACAATTTCTTACATGAAGAAACAAAGAAGGGAACAACCATCTTTGTTTTAAATCTGAATCTTGGACTCTTTTATATTTTCCCTGACAGTAGTATGGAATTTTTTAGAAGGAAAGGACATTTATCTCTTTATTCAGGGGTGGAAATAGGAATTTGATTTAAGGAGGAAAGAGTGAAAGGAATGAAAACTTATATTATATTTTTAGTAATGCTTTTTCCTTTTTCCCTCTATTCATCGGAAGGCGTTTTCAAAAAAGTTGGGATAAAATTCAGTGGAGGGATTGTGAATCTAAATGGTGGTGACATAAATACTTTAGCGAATTTCTGGAATAAATACTTCTCTGGATATGAGAAGTATGGTAAAGTTGAAGGGAATATAAAGGAGCTTCATTATGGTGGAGAGGGTGAATTTGAGATTTCTTACAATCTAAAAAGAAATTTTAATGTTGGATTTTCGGGAGGGGTCTTGAGAGCTCAAAACAGTAGTTTAGTTAAAGCCTATCATGGTTTGGGAACGGAAGATTACACAATAGGAGAGTTCAATCCCTCAATCTTAGTTATACCAATCAAGTTTTCTGTATACTACCAAATCCCTATTTTTTCAAAATCATCCTTCTATCTAAAAGGAGGAATTGGATATTACTTTGCAAAGATGGATTTTAGAAGAAAAACAGAACACTTCATGGGAAGATACCCTTCTGGAGGTCAAAGAAATGATGGGGCAAAGGATGGGGAAATTGGTTTTCATGGTGGGATGGGGTTAGCTTACAATATAAAAAAGAAAATGGATTTTGTCATAGAGGTGGAAGGTAGGGCAATAAAGTTTGATAATCTTTCGAGCAAACATACATGGGAGAACTGGTCGGAAGGTTCTCATTGGAAATATCAAATTGAGGGAATTTTGTACTATGTAGATTTGAAGCCATACGGACTTCCCTGGGAGGATATCTTGCCAGAGACATATTCTAAGTTATACTCATCTTCTACAGTTTATTTTCAGAAACTCTTATAAATCAATGGTTTTCGCCTGTCAGAATCACTCTTGGCACTATGTTTTAGCTTCTCTCACAGAGGGAGGGACAGCCACACCCACTGCCTTTAATATCTTCCCGCATACCCCCTGAAGCGGACTCCTTAATATGTATTTCTTGCCTTCATGCTCAATCTCTACTTCATACAGACTATCTATGTCCTGCCTCATCTCATCCCACTCGACTTTAAAATCAACCCTCCTCATCAGTTCCTTCATTACCACAAGGGCAAGAAAACTACAGAATACATGCCCCTTTATTGTTGAGTCATATTTGTGATACACAGGCCTCGTCTCAAGAACACTCTTCACTTCGCTGAATATCCTCTCTACTTGCCACAGCTCTTTGTACCTTAAGGCAACTTCCTCTGCTGATAAAGTGGTGTTTGTCCTTAGCACATACTTTCCATCAAACCTTTCCTCCGATTTTATCTTCTCTTCATCTATCTCTATTGCTCCCTTCTCTACCTTGAGATACCTCCTGTAGCCTCGATTCCCTATTAAAGACTTCCCCCCTTCTTTAAGTTTCTTTTTCAGTGATTCTATAATCACCTCCCTTTCTGCCCTATCCCTCTCTGCCTCTTCAGGATTTAAACATACAATGTATCTCCTGCCTTCAATCTCCACTTCCTTCACCCTCAGGTTGCCCTTTTCTTCCCTGTATTTGCCTCCATGACTTAAAACTTCTTCTTTTACCTCTTTATCTTTCCTCATCTTTACTCCAAAAATATAACCAACGCCTAAATTCTCAAGTTCCTCTACCACATCTTTGCTTACCATCCCTCTGTCTGCAACTATCACAATCTCTCTAACTCCAAACCTCTCCCTTAGCCTCTTAGTTAAGGGAATAAGAGTCTTTGAATCTGCCATGTTGCCAGGCCACATTGGACAGCTTATCGGCCTTCCAGAAGAATCTATTACTGCCCCTACTATCATCTGCCTCTCATCAGGACGCCTCTCCTTTGAATAACCATACTGACCAAGGCTCTCTCCACCATTCCCCTCAAAGTAAATACTTGTCGTGTCAAAAAACACAATGTTAAGCCCAGTGAATAAGTCTTTGTTCTTTAAAAATAAACCCTTCTCAACTTCATCCTTCACATCCCCAAGCCATGCCATAGCCCTGTAGAAATGATGAAGTTTAAGAGCATCTCTGCCTTCTATCCTGTAATCCCTGCTTACCCGCCATGCCTTCCTGTCTGAACCTGGAAAGAATAGCCTGCTAACTACTGTGAAATATATCGCCCTTTCTACCTCAAACCCATATCTTCTGCCATTAACAAGTCTCTTTAATACTTCATCGATTTTCAACTCCTTCCAAAGCCTTCCAATGATTAGCTCAGGACCAATCTTCTTTACAGAAGTGGCAGTTATCTTGCCTTCCTTGTAATCCTCTATTACCTTCACCTTTTTTGAAAATCGGGATAAAGACCTCATAATCGCATCTATCTGCCCAGAGACCTTAAGTCTATCAAGCCTACCAATGGTGGCAATAACATATTGTCTTGGCCTGCCATTCTCCCACCTGCTCTCTACTATCTGAAGATATTGATATTTTCCAGAAGGTTTTGCCCTTACAAACATGACATTATATTTGTAACATGAAAATAGTGAGATGTAAAGATATTTTGTAGAATTCATCAGTAATTTATTGGCACTATGTTTTAGGGATTTTCAGATAAGAATGTAGTAATATCAAGGAGTTTTTAAGTATCATAGACTGGAAACTGTAGAAGATAAGTTATACAATGGAAGGAAAGCAATACTTGATCTAAGTGGATTTTCAATAAAGGGTGGGATTAAAATAAAGTTGTAAAAATTTTTCGATACTCATTCTGTTATGTTTCTTTACAAGAAAAAGATTTTATTGCTTCTTTGGTGATACATTTTAAGAATACGAAATATTGGCTTCCGCACTCCCTCACTTCCGCTCTTCTGCTTTTCCTCACTTCTGCTCTATCTTTCTTGACATATCTCAATCATAATGATAAGTTATTGAAGGAGTCAACTATATTGAATTATGATTAGAAATTCTTTCCTCAAAGGGACGGTTCTCAGTGAGAAGGGCGTATATCACCTTGAGGAGCTTTGTGGCTGTGGCAGTAACTGCTTCTTTATGAGTCCTTCCCTGCTCTCTTTTCCTTTCATAGTATTCCCTGAAGTAGGAGGAGTATCTTCTTGCAGAATCAGCCATTATCCATACTATTCTCCTTGCATGGGAACTCCCCTTCTTAGAGATTCTGAACTGACCTTTGTATTTTCCACTCTGCTTGATAACAGGGTCAAGACCACAGAAACCTATGAGTTTAGTTTTGGAGGAGAACCTCTCTATACTTCCTATCTCTGTCATAAAGGTTATGGCAGAGCTTTTTCCAATTCCCGGAATGGATTTAAGGATAGTGATTTCTCTTTGGAAGGCTCTTTCTGCTACACTTTCAATGAGCTCTCTTATCTTTCTTCTTTCCTCCTCAAAGTAGAAGAGTCTTTTGATTTTAAACCTGAGGAGTTCCTCTGTCATTGGGAAATTTCCAGCGATAGAGGATTGGGCAAGTTCAAATATTTTCTCTATCCCTTTTACTTTTCTTCCTCTTGTTGTTGGGATGAATTGGGAGAAGGTTTCCCTTGGGAGTTCCCTTATAATTTGGGAAGAAGGGAGGTCAAGGAGGATGGAGAGGGTATTTTTGGCGAAGATAGGGAATCTATCTTCGAGCTCAGGGAAGAGGATAGAGAGGAGGGTTTTGATTTCGGTTTTAGTTTTAGCAATGGATTGGGAGATTCTCTCCTCTTCTCTTACAAGGGGTTTAATCATATCAGCGATTGGCGGAGGAGGGTTATTCTCCTGTCTGTAAGCCATAAGGAATCTACAGATTGTTTTGGCGTCTTTATAATCGGACTTAGAGGGTTTAGGGTTGAGGAAGCGGAAGAAACTCTTCAGTCTTGCAGGATGGATAACAGAGACCTTATAAGCTCTTTGTCTGAGGAAGGAGAGCAAGTTAAGGTGGTAGATACCAGTGGATTCCATACCAATGAGGAGGGATTCTTTAAAGGGGGAAATAATTCTTTCGAAGGAGAGGAAACCGTGGAGGTTCATAGGGAAGGAAGAAGAGGAGATGAAAGAGGATTCATTGGAGAGTGCGAAGGAGAAGGAATCTTTGGAAGTATCGATACCACAAAAATAGTTAATCATTTTAAAACCTCCGAAGATGAATTAGAGGGGTTCTGCTCTCCTCTCAACCTCCCGGTTAAGGTGTGCCTTAAAAGCACAATCAACCAATATGAGACCGGGAGAGCAGAAGACTTACTCCTTTGTGAGCCTAAAAGCTCAGGAAACATGGAGTCTCACCCCTCTTCCGGTCTCTTTTTTACCAAACTTAGCAAAAAATTTAAATACCATATTTTCACCTAGGAGG
>CAZFCI010000240.1:0-2677 GCA_964517525.1 uncultured Clostridia bacterium
CTAAAATGTCAACCCCCTCCTCTTGCCATTTTTCCACCAGCTCCCTTACTCTCTCGGCTATACTTTTATAAATCGGATTTTTCTCCCTCAATATACAAATGTATTTCAATGCAGTCAAAACCCCAATCGCCTTTTGAGAGGGTGTTAAATCTGAACTTTTCAATTGTTTTATATAGTTCAAATCAATTGCTTTTGGTTCGACCTTCTTTAAACCCGCTGGCTCTATTAATTCATGAATAAGACCTATTGTCCTTTGAAAGTATTTTTCTAACTTTGTTTCATCTATGTCTGGCTTCAAAAGTTTTTTGTAATACTCATACAAAGAAGAAAGCCATTTGTATTTTGTTAAAACCTCCAAGATCTTCTCCTCTGACCTTAAAAATTCAAACCTCATCCTCAGCTCTCTATACAAGGAAACAAATTCATCCCCTTTATCTCTCAAAATCTCCATTGCTCTATCAAAACTCTCCCTTTCAAAATTGCCAATAAACCCTTTAAAAAGATTTTCTAATTTTTTCAAGAATTCATTGAATTCCCTCTCTGCCTCCTCTTTACCCATAATTTTCTCTTTTATCAATTTCACATCCTCATCAGTATAAACCCTAAATGCTCGACCAATATATTTAAAAATCCCAACATAATCAACCAAAAGACCAGCGGGTTTTTGCTCATAGGGACGGTTGACCCTTGCCATTGTCTGCAACAATCTATGACTTTTCAGAACTTTATAAAGATAAAGAACTGCAAGTTTTGGCTCATCAAAACCAGTGATTAACATATCAGTGACAATCAAAAGCTTAGGATAATCTTCCTTTCTAAACTTTTCGATTATTTCCTTAACAATTTCATTAGTGTCATTTTTTCCAAGCCTCTCAGTTAATCTCTCTTTATACTTATTTATCTCCTCTTCCTCCTTATCAAAGGTCATAACCACTTCACTGTATTTTGGATCAAGATACTTATCAAGAATTTCTTTAAACCGCACACAGGCTTTTCTGCTACCTGTTACAATAAGTCCTTTAAATTTTCCATCAAAATTTTCTTTGAAATGCTTCGCTATATCCTGACAGATGACATCTATGTTTTTTCGATTTTCCAAAAAAACCGTTATTTCGTCTATTTTGTTCATTACTGCTTCCTCTACATATCTCAATTCCATCTCATCAGTAATGTCATCCAAATCAATCTTTTCCAAATACCATTCCAAATCTTTATCTTTCAAATTGATCTCTTCCTTTCTCAGCTCATACATTATTGGAACAACAAAACCATCCCTTTCCGCTTCATCTATAAAATACCTGTCTAAATAAAGTTCAGGATCACCTTCCCTTATGTAACCAAATTCTTTATAAGTATTGCGGTCCTTGTAAGATACAGGAGTCCCTGTAAAACCGAAAAAGAAAGCATTAGCAAGAACATTCTTCATCTTCAAAGCCAAAATCCCATACTGGCTCCTGTGAACCTCATCTAAAAAACAAATAACATCTTTCCTTCTGCCAATTTCTCCGAGTCTCTGAATCCCATCTAAAATAAAGCTTTCTCCAAGATTGAATTTATGAATCAATGTTAAAAAGACCCCCCTTTTCCCTTTGTAATCATCGTAAGTCAAAACTTCCTTCAGATGTCCAATACTCTCAATCTTTTCAAAGCTAAAGTTTAAATCCAGAGAACTTAACTCATCATTAAACTGCCTCTCCAGATCCCTTCTGTCAACAATAAAGAAAATTGTTGGCTTTCCAAGTTCAAAAAATAATTTATGAGTAGAAAAAATCATCGTTAAAGTTTTACCTGAGCCCTGCCAATGCCAGACCAGTCCTTTGTTTTTGTCAGTTATGCCAGCTAAATTTTCCATTACCCTCTGATAGATCTTATTAACCGCACGATACTGCATATACCTGCCAACAACCTTTGTCATCTCTCCTCTAAATTCACGAATAAAGACAAAGTTCTTTATAATGTCCAAAAGCACCTCAGGCTTTAACATCTCAAAAATAGCCTTCTCTTCTTTTTCCTCATCCCATCTCCAAATTTCCTGCCTTACATCTTCAAGCCATGGAACTATGGGAAAATACTTAACCTTTTCAGCAAAACCAATTCCAATCTGGACATATTTGTAAAGCTCAGGAACGCTTTTTTCATATCTTTTTATCTGTTTGTATGCATCATGGTAATCTGCTTTGTTGGTATAAGGGTTTTTACATTCAATATTTACTAAAGGAATTCCATTAACAAAAAGCAGCAAATCCAGCCTGATTTTGTCCTTTCCGATAAATTCAATCTGATTTGTAAAAACAAATTCATTTCTCTCAGGGCTTCTGTAATCAAAAAGCTGAATGTATTTTACAACCCTCTCCTTCTCAGTTTTAATTGGGACACCATATTTAAAATATCTCAAAATCTCCTTATGCCCATTCTGGTCAGTAAAAGCTCCCTGAAGCTTATTAATAACTACTTTCAAATCCTCTTCAGTAAGCTCAACATCTTTATTAATCTCTAAGACTTTTCTCTTTAAATCTTCAACAAGCAATGGCTCATCAATACTTACTCTATTCAACTTTTCTGATTCTACATAATTCCAACCCTTTTCTTTTAGCTTTTCTATTGCCCAATCCTCAACCAATTTTTTCTCTAACATTTTCATTGTTGTTTTATTATTTTATTACGGGTTAACGAGTTT
>CAZFCI010000241.1:0-6253 GCA_964517525.1 uncultured Clostridia bacterium
CTATATCTCTTATGTTATTTCAGGGTTTCTTGCAAAGCCTGAATGGGAAGAAGTATGGAGAGGTTTCATTCCAACTTTTAAAACTTCAACTTATTATCTGGTTTTAATGATTGCAATGATAGGAACAACAATAACCCCCTGGATGCAATTTTACCTTCAAGCTTCAATTGTTGACAAGCGTGTCAAGCTTTCCCATATTAAATACTCCGCAACAGAGGTTTACATCGGCTCTTTTTTTACTGATTTTATTGCATTCTTTATAATTGTTGCTACCTCTGCGACTCTTTTCAAAAATGGAATAATGATAAACTCAGCTGATGATGCCGCTCTTGCTTTAGCTCCTCTGGCTGGAAAATACTGTTCCCTTCTTTTTGCCCTTGGTTTGATCAATGCATCAATTCTTGCTTCCGCAATTGTTCCTCTCTCTACATCCTATGCAATATGTGAGGCATTCGGATGGGAAGCAGGGCTCGACAAGAAATTTAAAGATGCTCCCTTATTTTTCTCCCTTTTAGCAGGGGTCATTATTTTAAGCGCAGGAATTGTCCTTATCCCAAGTCTAAATTTAATGAAAGTTATGGTTATTTCCCAGACAACCAATGGAATCCTTCTTCCACTGATACTAATTTTTATGTTAATTCTCATTAATGACAAGAAAATAATGGGTGAATTTAAAAATAATTTTATCCAGAATTTGATCTCCTATGCCACTGCAATTACGCTAATTATATTAACAATTCTTCTTTTGCTCTTCAGTATCAAGGGAATGGGATAAAAAAATCGAGTTTTAGCAGTTAGAATTGCCTCCTTCCTTTTGAAAGGTTAAAATTCCATTTTCCCAAAACTCTTAGTAAAATTCTATGTGGAGGTAAAGATGAGAGGTTTGAGATTTTTAATGAATCTTTCCCTAATAATTTTCATTAAAGGCTTTATTTTCTGCCATGACCTTTCTTCAGTCCTTGAAAAAGGATGGTTTCTTCAGGACAGAAATCAGGATGGTTTTGTGGATTATGTCGATTGCAAAATAATTTTGCCAGAAAACCCTTCAATAGAGCTTGTTCGCTCCGCCTCCGAAATTGCCTTCCGATTATCCTTTGAATCAGAGGGAATAACTCCACCTATTACTTTTACTGAAAGGGAACTTGGAAAGAAATTAGAGTATCGCAATCTAATTTTTATCGGAGATTCAAAAATTCACAGAAGATTTCTTGAGAAAATTGGGAAGGCATATGAATGCCCTGAAAATTCAGGGATTATTGAGAGTATAGATGAAAATATCCTTTCAATAAGAGGTTCTGACGATGAATCAATTTTTTATTCAGTAAAAAATTTCTTCTCCCGTTCCCCCTATTTATGGGAAATATATGGAAGGAAAACAGGGACAACTTTTGAAAGTATAAGAAAGGATATAGAAAAATTTTTTGAGGAAAAAGGGATTGAACTTGAAAGGATTCTTTTCAGAAAATTAGTCTATGAAAATAAGGATGCAGTCAGGAAAAAGGAGAAAGCTGGAAAGGAGCTTGAATTTTATGAGGCTGACATTGGAGAGGTAAGTTATCTGGAAGTCGAGATTGACTTTAAAGATGTAGAAAATTTAGAAAAAAGCATTTCATCCTTGAATGATTTAAAAGAGAAACAGAGAAAGGGAGAAGGGACAAAAATCCTGAATTATTCTGGAATATCAAAATTAGAGTTAAATCTCCTTTTATCAGATAAAGGAAGAAAAATCATCTTAGAGAGAATTGGATTCCCGGAGAGGATGCTTTCAAGAAGAATCTCTCCAGAACTTGTTAAATCCAAACCAAAACCTAAGCAAAAGGAGATTAGCTTTTCAAATCTCTTCACAAAGGATGGACTGATAAAAGAAGAGGAGAAGGGAATTGAAAAATTGGAATCAAGGATTGTTCTATCTCCAAGAGATTTCTCACCTTCAGTTGCAGAGATTGCCTTCAGACTCGGTCTTGAATCTACAGGAATAAATATGCCTATCACTATTCTTGATGAAGAGATAAAAAATTTTGATGAGATTGATTTCATTCCTATTATCATTGGAAAGGAAAATAGACTGACCCAATACCTTTTAAAGAGTGGAAAGCTGAGAATTCCTGATTTAAAGGAAGATGAAGGATTAATCTCAATTGTTCCAAAAGCTTTCAACGATTTTACTGCGATTGTTTTCGCAGGGAATCTGAAAAATTCATCCCTTTATTTTGCGAAAAATCTTCCATTTTTATGGAGGGAAGGGAAAGGAGGAGTAAAAATTTTCAAAATAGAAGATGATCTAAATTCATTCTTTAAACTTAAAAACATTGAGGGGCAGATCTCTTATGCGAGAAAACAAATAAAAGATTTTCTATCAAAAAATCCAATTAGTAATATAGAGTCCTTAAATGTAGAAGTTTTTGTTGATGAACCCATAACCAAGGAGTTTAAGAAATTATTTGCTGACCTTTTTCAGGGAAAGGATGTAAATATAAGCTTAATTCCAAGGAAAGAAGGGAAAAATGTTTTTGAAATTGAAAAGGATTTTCCTTATGAAGTAGATGAGTTCTGGAAAATATGGAGGGAGGAGGTCTTGCAAAAATTGAAAATAGGGGAAAGGATTAAGATAGACCTTAGGTTATCTGAACCTCCAGAAATAAGAGCCTCAATCAAAGAAAAAATTATTTCTGAACTTGAAAAACTCGGATTCAAAAGGGATGAGATTTCAGTCCGAGTTCTATCAGCTTACAAACAAGGATTCTCATGGATTGTGGATGATATAATCCCAAGGATTAAAGGCAAAGATGTCAGCTCAATTCACATTGTTTTCCCCTACATAAATGTTAAAATTTCACCCTCAAAATTTCAGGAAGAGCCTTCAAGATGGTTATCTGAGCTCTATCCCGTTGATGAAATCTTATCTCGGGAGCTCAACTTGCCCCTTGAATCAATAACCTTTGAAAGGGAAGAGTTTAAGGAGCCTTTTTATAAAATAAAAGTTTTAGGCAAAAATGGACTAATTCTTGAAGAGTCCTTTTCTCCCTTCACATCGAAAAGACTCTATCTTGAAAAATTTCCATCATGGGGGGAAGTAACAGTTGCGGAAGGTGGGATTCTTATAGAAGAGAATGGAGAAGAAATCTTTAGAAAAATTATAAAGACAGATCTCCATAATTTCTGGGATTTTTATCAGAAAGAGGTTCTCGAAAAATTGTTTGAGCACATAATGAAAAAGACCGGAGGTAAGCCAACCATCGAAAAACAGCCCTTTTTCCACACATTGAAAGTAGATCTCTTTGCCTCAGAGCCTGATTACAGACTCGGAATTGATGAGGAAATGATTACTTCCCTCGAATCAATTCACGATGAAATCTACTTCGACACTCTCGACTTCTTGGAAGGGACTCTTCAAAAAGAAAAATTAATTCTCGAGGAGAAGGAAATTCAAAAGAGATTCAATGCTCCTGGAAAGATTGTTCCAATAATACATCCTTCTGTTCCTGGAAAACCTTCAAAAGTAAAAGTAATTCTCACTGATTATCCAAGCCCAAAACCAAAGATTCATTTTAAATGGAGGGATCTTAAAGGAGTCGAAAGGGAAGAAGAGATAATATTCCAACCCCTTTCCCTGGAGTATTGTAAGGCAAGGGGGTTAAAAGTTAGGGAAGACAAGGTCTTATCCCTTGATATCTATTCAAAATTCTCAAAGGACGAAAATGCAGTTGCCTTTGATATGATAGAATCTTTAAAGGAATTGCGAGAAAAAGAATTCTTCAAAGATTTTCTATCTTCCAATTATCTTGAAGAAATCAATTTCAACTTCCAATTTGAATCCTTCCAATCCTCAAATTCAGTAAAAATCCTTCCATCGGAAAAAAAGAAACCTGCTGAATACAGGGCTGATCTAACAAAATTTGACCATGTCACATCCTCCAGGGAAGTATCTCAGGTCTGTGAAACCCTTGGAACGCTTCCAGAAATTTATACCTACAATCTCTGGAAATCCTACGAAGGTAGAGATATTCCTATTATGGAAATTTCACTCCCTTCCCCTTCTCTTGTAGTTTCTAAAAATAAATTGATTCAGAGGAAACCAACAATTCTATTTACAGGAAGACAGCATGGAAATGAAGTTTCATCTACAAGCTATCTTTTAAAACTTGCAGAGCTTCTTGCTACTGATAAAAACTGGAAAGAGTATCTGAAAAAAATTAATGTTGTAATTCATCCAATGGAGAATCCTGATGGAGCTGACCTTGCCTACGAACTCCAGAAAATAACACCCCATTTCTGCCTTCATGCTGGAAGATACACATCCCTTGGAGCAGATGTGAGCACACAAATCAGAAATCCTGAAACAGTTTTGACAGAGGCTCTTTTCAGAAATTTTCTTTACGATAGATGGAAGCCAGATATCTATCTAAACTTACATGGATACCCATCCCATGAATGGGTTCAGCAGTTTTCAGGCTACACCCCCTATCTCTTCAGGCAGTACTGGATTCCAAGAGGTTGGTATGCCTTCATTACCCATCTTGATCATCCAGGTTATCCCTTCCATGGAGAGGCATCAAAGGTTCTTCTTGAGTATATAAACAGGGAGCTCAACAAAATACCAGATATTTCCATAAACAAAAATCAATATAAAAGATATTTAAGATGGGCTGAAAGGTGGCAACCTCACATTCACTTCATTGAAATGCACGGAGAGACAAATCTCTACTTTGACAGAAGAAGCTCGAGGGCTTCAAAACCTTCAGCGAGAAGAGATTTAACTCTATGGGAGGCAGTTACTGAGGCAATGGATGAGACTGCCCAGAATGGATGGTTAAATTTTGTTTGTCTCCAGGGTCTTTCCTTTGTCAAAGCCCACCTTGATTTTCTCATGGACTCTGAAATTCTTTTTCACAGAGAAGAAGAGGAAGAAAGCCTAGGGAAAATTTCAATAACAACAGTACGGGTAAGACCTGTGAGGGCAAAAATCGATTGAATCTATCTCTTTTCAAGGAGTATGAGTCTATTCTTTGCTATTCCAAAAGAGTCAATTATATTCTTGAATTCTTCATATTCTTCAAGGGATACTTCTCTCTTTGTAAAAACAAATTTCTTTTTTATTTTTATTTCTGATTTTTCCTTATCAAAGGATACTGAGAAGTAAAATTCTCCAAAATCCTTTTTTGCTTCAACTCCCTCAGGTAGATAAATTGGTTCAAAACCTTTAGGGACTGTAAGCCTTACCACACTGGAAATTTCAGATTCATCAGGCATTCTAAAGGGATAATTTCTTTTAGAGAGTCTTGGGGCTGATGGAAGTCCTGCAAAGGAGTATGGAGTTCCTGGAATGTTAAAAAGCATAACATTTCCCTGAAATAAAGCAAATTTTTCGGCAAAGAATTCTTGAGAGAGGGAAACTTTCTCAAAAATATCCTTTAAATTGCTCAAATGATAGCTAATGCTCTTTCCTTCTTCAAATAATCTGTTTACAGATTCTTTGAAAAATATCTCTAACTCTTTCCCCGTTTTATCCTTCAACTCCTTTCTTGCCATTTTGTCAAATAAACCTGAGAGTTCAAGGGAAATTTTCCCCTTTAAATTTCCATTTTTATCAATCTCACCAATAATCTCAATCTTTGAAAGACTACCTTCCCCTTTTATGCAATCAACCTTAACAAATTCAGTGCCATCAGGCTTTACAAGAATACCATCTGAATCCTTCCCTTCCAAGAAGTATCCAAAATGAGAGTTATCAGAAAAGGGACTAAGAAAGATGTAATCTTTACCATCTGGTATTGCAACTAAAACAGCATCAAACTGCTTCATTGTGGGAACATCTTTAACTATTGGAATCCTTTCTTTATTAACAAGAATAGGAAAGGAATCAATTCCTGAAATTTTTAACATGGAAACGAGAAGAGCTGACTTATCCTTCCAATCTCCATATCTGTTCTGTAGAACCTTTTCTGCGCTATGGACATCGTAACCTCCGTAACCAAAATCAAGCTCAACATTTCTAATATCCTTAGTAACAAAATTGTAAAGCTTCTTAATTTTCTCTTCTCTGCTCTTCTCATTCTTAATGAGTTCCTTAGTAAATTTTTCCAGATATTCAGTAGGATTTATAGCCTCAAAGAAGGATTTAGAAAAGGGTGATACTGCTTCAAGCCAGTCTTTATATGTGCTAAAGAGAATCCTCGATGAAATTTCATTTTCTGGTGGCATAAACTCTTCAGGTTTTATCTGAGAAGAATCATTAACATTAATTGAGTAGATC
>CAZFCI010000242.1:0-7169 GCA_964517525.1 uncultured Clostridia bacterium
ATATTTAGTGTTATTCTATCCCTTCTACTTTTTTTCCCAAAGCCTTTTTTCTTCCCTGCTGAAAATGGGGAAGGAAAAAGGGACATCATAATTGAGAAGGATGAGGTCTATGAAAAGGATATAATCTCTTTTGGGTCCGAGGTAACAATCCATGGAACTGCAAAAAAATCTGTTATTGTAATAGGTGGATCAATAAATGTTTATGGAACAGTTGAAAATGATGTTATTGGGATAGGCTCAAAGGTTTCAGTGCTTAAAGGAGCTAAGATAAGTGGAGACCTTCTTGTTATTGGTGGAAAACTGAGAAAGGACAGGGAAACATGTATTGAGGGAGATATGTTCTATTTTAAACCGGGAAGAAACTTTCCAGCCTTTATAAAATCAGCCTTTAAAGGAGCTTTTTCCTTCCCATCAAGACCCCACGAAATTCTTTTAAAGATTATTGCTCTTTTGAGCTGGTTTTTACTGGTTTTAATTTTCAATTTTATTTTCCCAAAGAATGTCTTAGAATCTTCCCTTTTGATGGATAAAAACATATGGAAAAGCTTACTGATTGGTTTTCTATCCCTTCTAATAATTTTAGTCTTTCTGGTTTTCTTTGGCTTTCTCAGTCTATTCTTAATTGGAATTCCATTTTTGATCATTGTCCTGATTGGCTTATTCCTTGCTGTTCTATTTGGAAGGACTGCTATATTCCACTGGCTTGGTTCAATTATACTTAAAGCATTTAAAAGAAATGAGTTTTCTAATACAATTGCGGTTCTATCAGGTTTTATAGTTTTCTTTATTTTATCCTTCATCCCATTTTTGTCCCTTTTAATGAGAATTTTTGTTGATTTATGCGGAATAGGAATTGGTGTTATTTCCAAGTTTGGGACAAAAAAAATTTGATAAATTGAAAAAGATTTTATAATACTCTGAAACTTTTAGGGATTTTTGAAGGTATTAAAATAATAAATGCAAAATAGGAGGTTTTCAGAAGATGAGAAAAAATTTTTTATATACATCAATCTTCTCTCTTTTTTTTCTATTCATCGGTCAAAATCTTTTCAGCCTCCCCTACAACCAGGAGAAAGGCCAGAAACCTATTTTAGAAGGAGAAAAGGTTCTTGAGCTCTCTTTAGAAGATTGCATCCTAAAAGCCATAAAGAATAATCTTACTCTTAAAGCTGAGATGCTCACACCTGAGATAGCTGATTGGAATGTGAAAATTGCCTCGGAAAAATTCTTTCCATCGTTAAGTTTTAACTACAACGATCAGAATACTCGAACAGCTTCTTATTCCTTTCTTGAGGCAGCGGATGTTGTTGTAACCAAGCAAAATGATTACACAATACAACTTATTCAGAATATTCCTTCAGGAGGTTCCTTCTCCCTGAGTTTGTACAATTATGTTAATGACAGTAATAGAAGCTTTCAGACGATTAACCCTCGTTTTGGATCAACCCTTCGAATGAACTTTAGTCAGCCTTTATTAAAGGATTTTGGTTTTGGCTTTAAGTTTGGAAGAAAGGACATAATTATTGCAAGCTATAACCATGAAATAAGTGAAGAGAACTTTAATAAAATTCTGGAAGATATAATATACAATGTAGAAGTTGCCTATTGGAATCTTGTCTATAGCAGAGAAAACCTCAATGTTCGCCAGCAATCTTTAAAATTGGCTCAAGAGCTTCTTGAAAAGAACAAGGCTGAAATAGAAGCAGGGACTCTTCCTCCAATAGAGCTTCTAACAGCTGAAAGTGAGGTTAGCATCCGTGAAGCTGACATTCTTGAAGCAGAGGCTCTTATAAAAAACTGTGAGGACCAACTAAAGACAATAATTAATCTTCTGGCAGAGATTGGTAATGTAAAAAATATAAAAATTGTTCCAGTGGACTCTCCCACCCTTGAGAAAAGGGAAATTAGTTATGATGAAGCTCTAAACATTGCTCTTCAGAAAAGACCAGATCTTAAAGCCATAAGGGTTGACCTTAAAAACAAAGAATTCAATCTAAGTTATTCAAGGAACCAACTTCTCCCTGACCTTCGCTTCACTCTATCTTACTGGAGCCCTGGAATTTCTGGAGATCAACTTCTTTATCTTAATAACAATCCTCTTACGGGTACTATAATCGGGAAAATTCCAGGAAAGAAATCCGATGCCCTAAAAGACGCCCTTAACTCAAAATTTAAAAACTGGGCAATGGGTTTCACCCTTACTTTACCAGTAAGTAATGTTATATCAAGAGCAAACTATGCCCAGGCTTGGCTTGCTCTTGAACAGTCAAGATTAAAGCTGAAAAGTCAGGAACAGCAGATTGATCTTGAAATAAGTAATGCGGTTAGAGCAGTTGAGACAAATTATCAGAGGGCTAAAGCTTACAAATCTGCGAGGGAACTTGCTGAGAAAAAACTTGAAGCTGAGCTTGAAAAATTCAAGGTAGGAATGAGCACCAATTACCTTGTTCTCCAGTATCAGAGGGATTTAGCCAATGCCCAAACAATGGAGCTAAAAGCCCTTATTGATTACAATATTTCCCTTGCAAACCTTGACAGAGTTATGGGAGTTGGAAGAGAGCGCAGGGGAATATCTGTTCTGAGCAATGATTAATTTTGATTGTTTTTATCTGAAAAATAAATAGAAGGAGATAGATAGGAAAATGAAAATAATTGAAAGAATTAAAAGAGCAAGCACTTTACAGAAAGTTTTGATTGTCATTTTTATCATTCTTACAATTATTGTTTTCTGGAGAGTTGGAAAGGCAATTTTTAAAAGTTCTGATCTAAGGGGATTCAGACAACCTGCTGTTGCAGTTGAAATAAGCCCAATAGAAATTGGGTTAATCCGTGATCTTGGACAGTTTTCTGGAAATCTAATCCCAAAATCTCAGTTTGTTGTAGCTCCAAAAGTTTCTGGAAAATTAAAGAAACTCTATGTAAATATTGGAGATAGGATTTTTCGGGGACAGATTGTTGCCCAGCTTGATGATGAGGAATATTTACAGCAGGTTGCTCAGGCTGAGGCTGATTTAAAAGTTGCGAGGGCAAACTTTGAAGAAACTAAGAGCGCCTTAGAGCTTGCAAGAAAGGAATTGGAAAGAGCAGAAACTCTTCATAATAAGGGTATTCTTTCAGATGCCCAATTTGATTCTGTTCGTGCTCAATTCCAGGCACAGGAAGCAAAGTTTAAAGTTGCAGAAGCTCAAGTTGCCAACAGGGAAGCAGCCCTTGAAACTGCAAAGGTTCGCCTTTCCTACACAAAAATAATTGCCACATGGGAGAGTGGGAGTAATGTCCGCTATGTTGGGGAGAGGTTTGTGGATGAAGGAGCTCTTCTATCTATAAATACTCCAATCATTTCAATTATAGAACTCCAGCCTATTACCTGTGTAATTTATTCAACAGATAAGGATTATTTTAGAATAAAAGTTGGTCAGGATGTCTCTGTAAGTTCGAGTGTTTTTCCCGACAAAAAATTTCACGGCAAGGTTGTCAGATTAGCGCCTCTGCTAAAAGAAACTTCCCGTCAGGCAAGGGTGGAGATTGATATTGAAAATGAAGAAGGACTCCTTAAACCAGGAATGTTTGTAAATGCAGAGATAGAGTTTGGGAGGAGGGAAAAAGCAAAAATCGTTCCTTTCAGCGCAATTGTCTCTCGCGGTAATGCACAGGGTATTTTTATTGCGGATATGCAAAACAAGAAGGCAATTTTTAAGCCTGTTAAAGTTGGAATAATAGAGGGAGAAAGGGCAGAGATTCTTGAGCCTTCAGATATATCTGGCTCTGTAGTCGTCCTTGGTCAGCACCTACTTCAGGATGGAATGGGAATTATCCTCCCTGAAGAAAGAGGGGAGGTATCTCAGAAGATCAAAAAGTTTCCTGAGCAGAGAAGGAGGAAGGAATGAATATTTCTGAGTTTTCAATAAAACATCCAATTTTCGTGACAATGTTAATTCTTGTGGTGATAGTTCTCGGTTTTATATCCTTGAGCAGATTACCCATTGACCTTATGCCTGACATAACCTATCCCACCCTTAATGTTTTCACTTCTTACCCAAACACCTCACCTGCTGAAATGGAGCAGATAATAACTCGACCAATTGAGGAAGCATTAAGCTCTGTTCCTGGAGTTGAAGAGATATTTTCGGTTTCATCTCAGGGTTCAAGTGTTGTAAGAGTTATGTTCTCATGGGGAACAAATCTTGATGAAGCCTCCAATGACATAAGGGAAAGAATTGACAGAATAATTTCCCGATTTCCTGAGGAGGTTCAAAGACCGACTCTCAGGAAGTTTGACCCTGCCCAGATGCCTGTTCTCATGATAGGAATACTTAGTGAGCTTGATCCAATTCAGGTAAGAAAGATAATTGATGAACAAATTTCATATCGAATAGAGAGGGTGCCAGGAGTTGCCTCTGTTGATATATGGGGAGGTTATGAGAGGGAGATTCAGGTCAATCTATTTCCCGACAAAGTTAAAGCCCTTGGTTTACCCCTTGATCTTATAATAAGCAAAATCCGTCAGGAAAATATAGATCTTCCAGCAGGAACAATAGAAAAGGGGAATTACGAAATAGTCATTCGTATTCCAGGGGTTTATACTAATATTGAGCAGATTAAAGAGACAATTGTAGCAATAAGGGAAGGAGCAGCAATAAGGATAAAGGATATTGCGAGCGTAGAAGATACTTACAGAAGGATTACAAGGGTAGCAAGAATGAACGACCTTCCTGGAGTCAGAATGGCAGTTTACAAGCAATCAGGACAGAACACTGTCAAGGTTGTTGAAGGTGTTTACAAAGAACTTAAAAGACTTGAGGAGGATTATCCCCAGTTTAGGTTTATTTCCATAAGGGATAGTGCAAAATACATAAGGGATGCAATTAACAATGTTGGCTCTTCAGCTCTTTATGGCGGTTTACTCGCTATTTTTGTCTTGCTATTTTTCCTTGTTAATATAAGAAGCACTCTTGTTATTGCCCTCTCAATTCCTATTTCTATAATAGCAACCTTCACTCTAATTTATTTCAATGGCTTCACTCTGAATGTTATGAGTCTTGGAGGTCTTGCCTTAGGAATAGGGATGATGGTTGATAGTTCAATTGTTGTCCTTGAGAACATATACCGTTTGAGGGAAAGTGGGATGCCAATAATGAAAGCAGGGGTTGAAGGAACAAGAGAGGTGACTTCAGCAATTATTGCAAGCACAATTACTACAATTATTGTTTTTATGCCAATGCTATTTATAAGAGGAGCAGCTGGTATAATGTTCAAGCAACTTGCATATGTAGTTGCCTTTTCCCTTGCCTGTTCTTTAATAGTCGCTCTAACCCTTGTTCCAATGCTTGCAACAAAGATTATTAAGGATGAAAAATCAGGAGGGGTTGCTCCAAGCTCCAAATTGGCTGTTAAGGCTAAGAAGATTTTCTCTGATATTGAAAACTTCTATAAAAAGATATTAGACTATTCTCTCCGCCACAGATTCCAAGTAATAGTGATAACCGCAATTCTCCTTGCAATAAGTATATTCCTTCTTCGATATGTTGGTCGTGAATACCTGCCGCAGACTGATGAGGGGGAGGTTTCCATAACTGTTGAAATGGAAGTGGGAACAAGACTTTCAGTAATGGACCAAAAGCTTAAAGAGGTCTCTGCTCTTGTAAAACAATTTGTTCCTGAAATTGACACAATTGAGGAGAGTGCAGGAACAGGTGGATGGAGAGGAGGAGCTAATCAGGGAAATATTAGATTAAAATTAGTTCCAGCTTCAAAGAGGACAAGGTCAAGTATGGAAATTGCAGCAGATCTCAGCAAAAAGCTTTCTGGGATTCCAGGAGCAATAATAAGGGTAAGGGCTTCAGGTGCACAGATGATGTTTGGTATGAGGGGTGGCGGTGGACAGGAGAGATTACAGATTGAGATTCGTGGATATGATATGGAGGTAGCCCAGAGTCTTGCTGAGCAGGTGAGAAGAGTGGTTGAGAACATAAAAGGTGTTACCGATGTAAGAATTAGTAGATTGGAAGGAGCTCCTGAACAGCATCTTGTTATTAACAGGGAAAGAGCATCTGATATGAAACTTTCCGTAAGTCAGATAGCAAGTTTCATCCAGACAATTCTAATGGGAACCCAGGCGAGCCAGTTCAGAGAAGGGGGGAGGGAATATAGAATTCTTGTAAAGGTGAAAGATTCCGAAAAACTTGATGTTAATGATCTTTTGGATCTTACAATAACCAACTCTGAAGGACAGCAGATAAGTTTAAGGAATGTGGTTGAAGTAAGACCTCAGAGGGGACCGCAGCAGATAGAAAGAAGGGATAGGGAGAGAATAATAAATGTATCGGCTGAAATAGCTGGAAGAGACCTTGGTTCTGTTATTGCTGATGCTCGTCGTGCCCTTAAGACAATTCCAGTTCCAAGGGATTTCACTATAAATTTCACTGGAGATTATGAAGAACAACAGAAGGCAAATCGGGAACTAATGATAAGTATCCTTCTTGCCCTTTTCCTTGTTTACATGGTAATGGCTATGCTTTACGAGTCCCTGAAGGATCCTTTTATTGTTATGTTCTCAGTTCCTCTTGCCATAATTGGAGTTGTTATAATCCTGATTCTCACAGATACAACCCTGAACATGCAAACATACATTGGACTGATAATGCTTGGAGGAATTGTTGTTAACAATGCAATTCTCCTTGTTGATTATACAAATTTATTGAGAAGAAGAGATGGGATGGAGCTAATGGAGGCTATAAAGGAGGCAGGTAGAAGAAGGCTTCGTCCAATCCTTATGACTGCTCTTACAACAATAATTGCAATGATTCCTTTAGCCCTTGGCTTAGGAGAGGGGAGTGAAGTCAGAACACCTCTTGCAAGGGCTGTTATTGGTGGACTCACAAGTTCAACCTTTATAACCCTTGTTATTATCCCCGTTATTTATAGCCTCTTTGAGCAAAGGAGAGAGAAAAGAGAGAAGATTGCTTAGCTTTTTTAAGCAGAAAAGTTAACTTTTAAACTAACTATTCGAGAGTGAAGGATTTTGTTACACCCAACTTCACGCAGGAATGGTGAAAATCTTTGATTTGCAAGGGGTTAGCAATTTCCTATTATATACTACAAAAACCCTTGTCTCGCTCGTAATCAAAAGGTAATAGCTTAAATGCTTTTAAAAGAATTTCTTCAACCGG
>CAZFCI010000243.1:0-1654 GCA_964517525.1 uncultured Clostridia bacterium
AGATAGGAGTGTACAACCTCATAATTAAGGAATTCTCCAGTATTGTCATCTTTTATTGCGATACGGGCAGGTATGGTGGGGTCATAACGGAAATTATAAGGGACTGAGCTGATAAAAATAGGAGAAACCCTTCGGTCAATGGGGTTTAGTTTGTATCCATTTCTTGTTCTTTGAATATATCCTATAATTTCCCGTTTTTCTTTTTTGGTAACTTTTATAACTCTTCCCCTTTTCCCGCCTTCTGCGTCCTTTTCTACAACTATTTCAACCGAGTCTCCGTGCAGGGCATCTCCAGAAAGTTTCTGGGGGATGAAGATCTCCTCTCCATTGCGAAGGGTTACAAAGCCGCTTCCACTTCTTGTGCCTGTGAATTTTCCCTTTAGAGCTCTCTCACTTTCTAACAGGAAAATGCCTTTCCTATCAAAATTTATTATTCCTTCTGATTTCAATTTTTGCAGAGCTTTTCTAATATCCCTTCTAAGGGCTTTTTTTGAGCCTTTTTCCCTCCTATTCCTTATTTTTTTCAGCAGGGATGAGTAAGAAACTCTTTCTTCTGATTTCAGGGTTGAAATTATACTCTTCTCTATTTTAAACTGACTAATTTTTGACATTTGAATCAGCTCATAGAACAAAATAAAAGAATAATCTTAATCTTCAAATTTAATGATTTCATCTTATTTTTTAGCTTTATTGTTTTAGCTCAACAAGGTCTCCCACTCTTACAGGATTCCTGCAGGATAGAATCTTTGCCACTGATGTATTTTCTTGAGCCTCTATAACTATTAGATTTCCAATGTTTACCTTTGGAATTCTGTCATTAATATATTGAACAATTGTCAATTGTGTTCCAACATTTATGCCGTCTTTCTCACCAAGATCAATAACTACTTTGTCATAGAGTCCTGCCTCGTTAAAGCCATTTTCAAGATAGACGATTGTCCCTGTTGGTGGGAGTGGGGAGGGGCATTCCTCAAAACCTTTATTTTCGGCTACAACTGCAAGTTTTGGCTCGAATGGGATCAAATAATCCCCCTTCATCACAGGGTATATGCAGTTTTTTAACTCAGCAAGGAAGGTTTCTTCTTCAACACATTTTACCTTGGCAAGCCCTATTCTTCTCATTAAATAGCCGAGCTTACTTCCTGTATGGGGGTGATAAAGGGCTCCTTCATTCCTTACAACAATGAATTCCTCACCAAGCTTTGTTTCGGAGCCGTTCCTTGAGACAGCGACAATATCATAATCAGAGGAGGTTTTGCAAAACTCTTCTCTTTCAGAACCAATAACCTTCATTGGGAAATTGATTTTTTCTACCACAAAATATGAATATATGATTTCGTCTTCAGTTACTATCGGATAGCCTTTTTCATAGATTGTTGCCTTAACCTGAGGGAAAAGGAAACCAGAAATTAAGAGAAAACCTGTAAATAAAATCAATTTTTTCATTCGTCCCTCCTAATTAAATTTTCAGGGTAAATGAATTTTTCAAAATTTATCATTAAATATTTTTCCCATTTAAAAAAGCTTAAAGAGTCAATGTTTTTCATGATCAATCCTGCCTTGCAGTTACTTTGAATCCTATTCATCTTTTTCTATATTAAGTTATTAAGAAGTAAAAGTCAAGTTTTTCTTAAATTTTCAATATTTTTTATCA
>CAZFCI010000244.1:0-11754 GCA_964517525.1 uncultured Clostridia bacterium
GGATGCAAGACAGGGGGGAACAAGTGGATGCGTTGAGACAGGTTGTTTTGGCAAGGAAAGTTATATACTTGTAGGCTATTTAAATCTTGTAAAGATTCTTGAAGTTACTCTGAACAATGGCTTTGATCCGAGAACAGGAAAAAGGATTGGAATAGAGACAGGAAATCCTGCCAATTTTAAAACCTATGAAGAACTTTTCAACGCATATAAAAAACAGCTTGAACATTTTATCAATATAAAAATAAAGGGAAGCAACAGAATTGAAAGGATTTACGCCTCCCATCTACCTGTCCCATTCCTTTCAATCCTTATAGATGACTGCATTAAAAAAGGGAAGGATTACAATGACGGAGGAGCGAGATACAACACAAGTTATATTATGCCTGTGGGTCTTGGAACATTGACTGACTGCCTTTCAGCGATTAAATTTCATATCTTTGATCATAAAATTACAACCTTCCAGGAACTACTTGATGCCCTCTCAAAGGACTTCGAAGGTTACGAGCCTTTAAGGCAGAGACTATGGAATAAAACTCCAAAATTTGGAAATGATGATGATTATGCTGATGGAATAATGAGGGATCTTTTTAAAATAATTTTTGAAAGTGTTGAAGGAAGGAAGAACACAAGAAATGGGGAGTACCATGTAAATTATCTTTCAACAACATGCCATGTATATTTTGGTTCAGTGACAGGTGCAACTCCCGACGGAAGAAAGGCAAAAACCCCTGTATCTGATGGAATCTCACCTACTCAAGGAGTTGATAGAAAAGGTCCTACCGCTGTCATTAAATCTGTTTCAAGAATGGACCATGTTCTAACTGGAGGAACCCTTCTGAATCTTAAATTTAATCCTACATTGATTGATGATGGAATTGAAAAATTGGCTCAACTAATAAGAACCCATTTTAAGCTTGGCTCCCACCATGTCCAGTTCAACATAATAACCGCTGAGACCTTAAGAGAAGCTCAGAAGAATCCTGAAAAATACAGGGATTTGATTGTAAGGGTTGCTGGTTTCAGTGAATACTTCTGCAATCTCTCCAGAGCTGTCCAGGACGAGATAATATCAAGAACAGAACATCTTGGTTTTTGAAATAAAAATTTCATCTTAATTTTAAAACATGATCAATATAGGAAGGTAGAAATTATGGTTAAAAATATCTTAATTTTTTTACTCTTTCTTATGCCATTTCAATTCTTTGGCGAAGAGCCTGTTCGAGTAAAGGAAGAAAAGATTCTTGTGGTTTCAAAAATCCCATCAGAAGAAATGGAAATTGGGAGGAATGTGACAATAATAAAAAGAGAGGAAATTGAGAAACTTCCTGTCAAATCAGTTTCAGAAATTCTTAAATATGTCTGTGGTCTCGACTTCCAGGAAAGGGCTAATTTTGGTATCCAGGCAGATATCTCTCTAAGAGGCTCAACCTTTCAGCAAGTTCTAATTCTTGTTGACGGAGTTAGAGTGAATGATTTACAAACCGCTCATCACAATATCGATATACCAATACCCCTTGAAAATGTTGAAAGGATTGAGATTCTTCATGGTAATGGCTCATCCCTTTATGGAGCAGATGCCCTTGGAGGAGTTATAAATATTGTTACAAAAAATCCTGAAAAGAAAAGCTTTTCTGGAAAATTTAGCTATCATGATTTTCATACAGTTTCAGGTTCAACTGGCATTGAGCTAAAAGGGAAGAAAATTTCCAATTCATTTTCCATTCAGAGGGACTATTCAAGGGGTTTTATGGATGACAGGGATTTCAGCAATTTTTCTATTTTTGAAAAACTTAATTTTTCTCTTGATTCATTAAATTTTGAGATCAAAGCTGGTCATGGAAGGAAAAATTTTGGAGCTTTTGACTTCTATACTCCTGGGATGGGATTCCCATCAAGGGAATCGACAAAGACAGATTTTCTCTCCATTAACATTGACTGGAAAATCAAAGAATTTTTCCTCAATCAAAAAATCTTCTATCGATACCATTTTGACAGATTTATCCTTGACAGAGACAGACCATCTTTCTACACCAACGAAACAGAAAACAAGGTAATAGGTGTAAATTTTGTTTTAAAATGGAGGAATTTAACCCTTGGCTTTGAAGGTGTAAAGGAAGATTTTGAAAGCATAAAATCTGGAAATCACTCCAATTTTCGCTCCTCCATATTTTTCGAAGCTAAAAAGAACTTTTCAAAAAAAATTATTGCCGATTTAGGGATCCGTGAGGATTTCCATGAGGCTTATGGATGGTTCTTCTCTCCTGATCTCAGCCTTGCATACATTCTTTCTCAAAATTTAAAGCTAAGGTTTTCAGGTGGTCTTTCTTTTCGAGCTCCGTCTTACACAGAACTCTATTACAAAGACCCTGTAAATATAGGGAATCCAGATCTAAAACCTGAAAAGGGAGAGACATTAGAGATCGGAATTGATTCCTATTTTAAAAATTTTGAAACAAAAATCTCTTTGTTCAATAGGGAAGAAATTGGGCTTATTGATTGGATAAAAAGGGATAATAAATGGTATGCAGAAAACATAAGAAGGAGGGATTTGAGGGGGATTGAGCTCTCAACGAAAAAGGATTTTAAGTATATTATTTTTTCTTTCAAAAGTTGCATTTTCGATTTCAGAGAAAAAGATGAACCTCAAACTTACAAATACGGTTTCAGAGTTCCAAGAAACATAACATCTCTTACAATGTTCTTTACTCCCAACTCTTCCCTATCTATAAACCTCCAATTTCTTTACAAAAAAAGATTCTATGAATCATCCTACCTTTTGATAGATGCAAAGATTTTAAAGAGAATTGCTGGAATTGAAATATTTCTTGAAGGATTGAATCTAACAAATGAAAGATACGAGGATATAAAAGGTATTCCAATGCCAGGAAGACAGCTTGGAATAGGGATTCAATGGAAAATTTAAGATTCTTTGACATTTTTCCAAAAATTTATTATTTAGAGAAATTACAGGAGTGAAGATATGAAAAGATTAAAATTAAAAAATTTACTTATTCTTGTCCCTTTTATTTCTCTCTTATTCTTAAGTTTCTTCCATAATTCTCTCATTGAAGATGAGATTGAAAGAATAAATAGAGAGATAAAAGAGAATGGTCTAAATTGGAAAGCTGGTCTCACATCCATGAGTCTCCTTAGCCCGGAGGAAAGGAGATTGAGGCTTGGCGCTTTTATTCCTCTTTATCCTGAATACGAAAAGCTCATCAGAATTGAAGCAAAACTATCTGCTCCAACAGAACTTGACTGGAGAAATCTTAATGGAGCAAACTGGGTAACATCAATAAAGAATCAGGGTAGTTGTGGAAGTTGCTGGGCATTTGCTGTTATTGGAACTGTAGAATCAATCTACAAAATTGAAAGGAAAAATCCTTCTGTTCAGCCCAATCTATCCGAGCAGGACCTTGTTTCCTGCTCTGATGCTGGTAGTTGTAAAGGAGGTTATCCATCTAAAGCAGCTGATTTCATAAAGAGGGAGGGGGTTGTAACTGAAGATTGTTTCCCATACACTGCAAAGGATTCTCCTTGCTCAAGATGTTCAGACTGGCAGTTCAAACTTGCAAAGATAAGGGATTGGGGATGGGTAACCACAAGTTCCGCTGATAAAAACACAATAATAAACGCTCTTCAGGATGGACCATTATCCTTTTATATGAAAGTTTACTCAGATTTTTATCACTATTCAGGCGGTGTATACGAACCAACTCCTTCAGCTAAGGAAGAAGGGGGGCATGCGGTTGTTCTCGTCGGATACAACAGCAATGAGAATTACTGGATATGCAAAAATTCCTGGGGTGAAAATTGGGGAGAAAACGGTTATTTTAAAATTAGAATTGGAGTATGCGATACTGGAACATGGGTTGTCAAAGTTTGGGGTGTAAATATAGTTGGAAGGCCACCTGTTCTATCCTCAATTCCTTCCCAAACAGTAAAAGAAGGGGAAGAGCTCTTGATTCAACTTCAGGCAACTGATCCTGATGGAGACACTCTCGTCTTCAAAGCTAATCCTCTTCCTCCAAGGGCAACCTTTGACGAGAGCAAGGGAACTTTTAAGTGGACACCAAGCTATAAAGAAGCGGGTGAATACTGGGTAAGGTTTTCTGCATCAGATGGATTCTATGAAGACTCTAAGGATGCAAAAATAACAGTTATAAATGTCAAAAGAGGAAAAGGAAAAATTTAGTGAGGTGTATGATGAGATTTAAAGAAGTCCTAAGCATTGTCACGATTTTTATTTTTTTATTTTCAGTAAAAGCTTTTGGAAAGACTGATATTTTTATCTTCGGAGCCATGAACTTTATAAACTCTTCTGGCTCAGCTTCAGATTACAAAGAAGGGGAAAACGATTTTCCCATAAAGAATGCCCACACAACAAACGGACTTGGGTTGGGAGTATCTTTCCCTCTTATAAAGAATTTCTTTATTGGCTTTGAGAGCCATTATAATTTGGGTGGAAAGGCAATTTTGGAAGATCCTTCTGACAATGACACTGTTGAAATAGATACATACAAAAACTCCTCTCTCTTTCTAACATTGGGTTTTGAAATTTTTAAATCAAAGAGTTTAAATTTGTTTCTAAATGGGGGAGCGGGTCTGAACTTTATTCTTGAAAAGGAAACAAAAATTTATACATCAAAATTTGGATACGAAACCCAAATTTTACCACCGAAAAGCAAAAACAATTTAACTGGATTCGGAGGGATAGGACTCCTTTACAGAATGAATGACTCTATCGGTCTTTTTCTTAGCAGTCGTTATTTGTACATATCCTATGAGGATAATCCTGAAAAAGGATTCGAAATTTTGGGAGGATTAAACATAGGTTTCTGAAAAGATAATCCTGAATTTTAAGTAAAAAGGTAAATGGTAAGTTTTTTCCAAAAATATACTCTCTCCCTGGAGAGCCTAACACAATAAGAATAGTTTCTGGAACTTGTTGGTTTTTCTATACCCTCTCCCCTTGTGGGAGAGGGTTGGGGTGAGGGGGAATGAATGTTAGAAGCGATAACTTAGAAAAAACTAAACTATTACTAAAAAATGTTATAATATAATCGTGGGAAAGGTTTGCAGAAAGAATGAGGTATTTTGATCTACTGAAAAAAAGAGCTCAAGAAAGAAAGCATTACCTTGATAATCTCGATAAATATCTAAAAATAATAAAGGAATTTTTTGAAGAGAAACTTGGAGAAATTGAAATCTATCTATTTGGCTCAATTTTAAGGGACGATTTTGGACCAAATAGTGACATAGATATTCTTGTCATTTCAAAAAACACACCAGCTTTCAGCTTTGAAAGGTCTCAGCTAATTGCTGAACTCAAAAGGAGAATTGGATTTGTAAATCCCTTCGAAATTCACATCATCACTCCTGATGAGTATGAGGAATGGTACTCAAAATTTATTAAAGAGAAGAAACCAATTTAGAAGTCCATTAAGAAAATTTAATCCTATTGGCATATTGAAAAATTAGTAAGTTTTATGTATATTCTTTGTGGAGGTTAAGATGAAAAAATTATTTTTGCTTCTGTTTCTTTTTATACTTTTTCCTTTTCAAGCCCTTTCCGATGAGATTGTTGCGAAAAGCTCAATAGAATCAGTGATTATTTACTCAGATAGGGCAGAGGTTGTAAGATCGGCAAATTTAAGAGTAAAACCCGGTTTTCAAACAATCATTTTTGAAGGTTTACCAGCTTCAATAATCCCAAATTCTGTAAGAGTTTCAGGCTCCTCTACCATTCAGATAAAATTTCTTGGGGTTGAAATTGAAGACCAATTCCTTGAGTCCCCATCTTTGCCTGAAATCAAAAAAATTGAAAGTCAGATAAGGGAGCTTGAATCGGAGATTTCAAAAATGAGCGAAGAGATTGACATTCTCAACTCCCAGGAGAATTTTATAAAATCCATCCAGTCAAAAACAGCTGAAAAAGCATCTCAGGAGATAACCCTTGCCAAACCAGATTTGCTTAGCTGGGAGAAGGCAATGGGATTTTTTGAGTCAAAGCTTAAGGAGATAAAAAAGTCTAAAATTGAGCTAAATAGAAAAATCGATGATACAAGAAGGGAGATTGATGCCTTGAAGAAGAAACTCCAATCAATAACTCCTTCAAAACCCCTTGAGGCAAAAAAGGCTATTGTTTCTATCGAGGCGGAAAAGGAAGGTGATTTGAAATTGAATCTTTCTTATACAACAAGGGGTTCGAGCTGGTCACCCCTATACAACTTGAGGGCATTACCTGAAGAGGGAGAAATCGAATTTTATCTTTTTTCAAAGGTGACCCAGAAAAGTGGTGAGGATTGGAAAAATGTTAAGGTCCTCCTTTCCACATCATCTCCATCCCTTGAAACATCACCCCCTCCTCTGAATCCATGGATTCTTGACATATATGTTCCAAGACCTGTTCCTAAGGGTTTAATGGAGGAGAAGCTTGCTATGGCTCCAGTAAGGGAAGAAATTGGAGTTTCCATAGAATATGCTGAGGCTGAAATTTCTGAGACTGGACTCCATTTGAATTTTGAAATTCCAAGAAAAGTCTCAATACCCTCTGACGGTTCACCCCATAAGTTCCCCATTGATTTTAGCAAATTAACATCCAAATTTGACTACATAACTGTTCCAAAGCTTGTAGAATCTGCTTTTTTAAGAGGAAAGATCAAAAACACCCTTCCCTATCCAATAATCTCAGGGAATGCTGATATTTTCATTTCCAATGAATTTGTAGGTTCTACAAACCTTCCCTTTACCTCAAAGGATGAAGAACTTTCTCTGTTTTTTGGAAGGGATGAGCAAATAAGAGTAAAATATGAGCTTGTTAAAAAGGAGAGGGGGAAAGCAGGTTTGCTTGGTGGAAGGGAAAGAATAAAATTTGCATACAGAATTACAATTCAGAATCTAAGAAAAAATGAGATAGAAATTGAAGTTATAGATCAGATCCCGATTTCTCAAAATACCCAGATTGAGGTAAAAGATGTAAATTTCAATCCCCAACCAGATAAGAAGGATGAAAAGGGGATTTTGAGCTGGTTTCGCAAGATTTCTCCCCAAGCAAAAAAAGAAATTACCTTTGAATTCACCATTGAATTCCCAAAGGATGCTAATATAAGGGGGTTATAGGTTATTGAGGGGGGTATAACTTTATAAAAGATTTGGGAGTTATGCCAAAAGTATCAAAAAAAGCTTTTGAAAAGGAGGAACAGAACCTATAACCACTCTTCCAAGAAGCATAACCAACAGATTTCCCTGAGGAAAGTAAAAATAATGAATAACACATTCTTAGACATTTGGAGAATTCTTTAATACCTATTCCAACAGTTTCCTTGAATATTGAAGATGCATAAGGAGGGGAGAGATAAAGATTTTCTTTCAACTTCTTACCCTCAAACAAAATTCTTTGTATTGAGCTTATTTTATAGTGCCTTCCATCATCCTTCCATTCTTTTGAAAAGACATGAAATCTCGATTCTTTTATCTTCTCAATTATCTTTTGTTGAGATAATGTAAAGGAGGGAAGGGAATAGAAGGAACATAAAAAAGAGCTGGATTTTTCATCCTTTTTAAAGGGTCTTATAATTCCAACAGGTATTTTAAATTTCGTAGACATTTTAAAAGCAGAAGAGCAATCGATAGCACATCGAAAGTTACAGGAGGTTATAAGAAAATTTATGGGAATAGGGAGATTCTCCAATTCATTCAGTTCTTTAACTGATATTAATAAGAATTCATTGTCAAATATTGAATTTAAAACCTTCTCCCAATTCTCACATCTATACAAAATTATAGCTTCTCTATTATTTTCTATCTTCTCCAGAGAAGAGGAAAATTCTTCAAAAATTTTTTTGATCCTTTCTAAGTGTTCCTCTTTAAAATGAGAAGATTCTTCAGAAGGAAGAAAAACAACTGCTGTCTTACCATCCTTTAATCTGAAAGGATAAACCATTTCTGAGTTAATTATCCCCTTTCTTATGGAAAGATTGTAGGGTGCATTCTCAAGATTATTAATTATCAAAGGCTCCTCTCTTTCAAAGATATCAGGAGGGACTAAAAATTCCCTTCCTTCCAGCTCCCCTGCTCTTATCATGGAAATAATACCCTTACTCTTATCAAAGATTAACAGTGTCCCAAATTTTATTTCCGCCTCTGACAATATCCTTTTTAGAAAAGAAAATAAGAAAGGCTCTAAGAAATCCGCCCTCCCTTTCAAAAAATCCTTTATCAACTCATAAGGAATAAGAACCATCCCTTAGCCTTCCTTTCCTCCTTTTCAAAACATGGAAAATATTCCTATAAAAAAGCTTCTTGAAAATATCGAGCCTATTGTATTCTGGGACGAATAATCCTCGCTCCACTCATATCTCAAGGTATTTTTGTAGTTAAAAAGATTCATAATCCCTGCAGATATCAGAACCATCCTTTTACCTGTGCTAAGAGACTTAGAAAAGGACATATCAACTCTTCTGAAGGGAGGATACCTTTTGCTAAAGGGTTCTCCCCATATTGGCTTAAATCTAAAATTTTCCTCATCCCATTCTCTTCCAAGAAGGGGTGTGTAGGGTAGCCCTCTTGCATAGGAGAATCTTATTCCAAGGGAATCAAACTTTCTTTTTAGATTGAAAATTAATGTAAAGGAATGGTCTATTTCCCAAGGAGACCTTGCCAGAACCAATGTCTCCCCTTCTTTCCTTTTTGATCTCAAAAAATTGTAGACAAACTTTGAATCAAATCTATCTCTGTCAATTTTTATGAAAAACTCTGCACCCCTTGCAAATCCATGACCATTGTTGGAGACCATCCCTTCCATCAAGAAAAGATTTCTATATCTTTTTTCATAAATTGTCAATCTTAGAGCATCCCTATCTTTTATAAAATCATAGCTTAAAGAGTAATGAATGGAGGTTTTTGGCTTTAAAGATGGATTTTCCTTTATCCAGAAGTAATCTCCAAATTGATTGTAAATTCCTGCGGAGAATCTGAATATTTGCTCCTTTGTTAAAAGATAGGCAATTGAGACTCTTGGTTCGAAGTAGAATTTCCAATTGGAAAGATCGAGGCTTGAGCCCCTTATCCCTGCTGTTGCAAAGATATTCTTCCAGACTCTGAATTTATCCTGAAGATAAAATCCAAATTTACTCCCCTTTACCCATGAGATCTCTTTATAATCCTTCGGAATAAAATCGTTATTTCTTTTTTGAAAATCAAGCCCTCCTTCTATTAAATGCTCCTTTAAGTCCATGAAAATATCGAATCTTCCTTGCAAAAAGGAATCTTTAATTTCAAAGGGGGAGTAAGGAAAATCATACTCAGAACCCCAGTTTACAGAAGAAAGGGTAAGCTTTGAATAGAGCTTATCAGAATGGATATTTTCAAAAGTTGCTCCAAAAATTTTATTGGAAGTTTTGACTTTAAAATTCTCAACTTCATGGGAAAAACTATATCCATGAAGGAGATAAAGTAATTTTAGAGTGGATTTATCGTATAACTTGAAAATAAATTTCCCAATGGATTCTCCACTTTTGAAAAGCCATCCCTCCTGACCATTCATATATGTAAAGAGACGGGAATTTCCTAAATTGAATGTTCCAATAAAACCAATATCTTTTCCGATAGGAATAGAGCAGAAGAAATTTGTCCCAAGAACTGATAGACCAAGGGCAAACTGTTTTCTTGATATACTATCCTTTGTTGAAATATCCATAATTCCAGAAAGGGCATCCCCAAATTTTGGTGAGAATCCAGATGTTGAAACTGTTAAATTCTGAACAATCTGGTTGTCGAATATGCTGAAATAACCTTCCTTTAAAGATTCACTCTGATACGGATGCTTTATCTCAATACCATCCAAGTAGTAGCCCACCTCATCAGAACCACCACCTCTAATAAGTAAATTTGATGCATCAGGAATTGAATTAACACCCGGAAGAATTTGTGCTGCATTCACTGGATCTGCGGCTGAGCCTGGTGTTCTGTAGACATCGAGCATTGAAAGAGTTACTGTTCTCTGACTTTTATCCTCAGAGACACGAGCATCCGCAGTTACAGTTACTTCATAAGTTGAGATGGGTTCAGGTTCAAGCTCAATTTTCAAAAAATCCCCCTTTTTACCCTTAACTTCCTTCACTTTGTATCCCACCATATGAACTAAAATTGTAAAGTTTTGAAGTTCCGTCTTTATCTCAAAGGAGCCATCCTCTCCTGCATCAGTCCCTTCCGAGCTTTCCAAAATCATAATATAGGCTGGAAGAGGTCTTTTTGTGTTTTTATCTATCACCTTCCCCTTCAAAACCCATTCCTCGGAAGAGAAAAGACATGAAAGAAGGAAAAGATTAAGAAAAAAGACTCTAAAAAATCTCATTTGCCTCCTTTCTCTATTCTTTCCAGATTTATCTTTGCATATCCAAAGTTTGGATTTGTCTCAAGAGCCTTTTTGAGAGCTTGAACTGCTCTTTCCCTATCCCCTAATTTTTCATAGACAATTCCAAGATATGTGTAAGCCTCTTCCTTACCCCAGGAGGGAATAAGGGGATTATCAATCTTCTCCTTTTCAAACAAAGAAACTGCTTTTTCAATGAATTTTAGAGCATTCTTTACTCCTCCTCCAAACATCTCTGGAGTGTAAAGAGTGGAAATGCCTTTAAGAAGATTCACTCTTGGATTATCCCCTCCTTTTTCAAGGGCAATTGAAAAATACCTCTCAGATTCCATACCAAGGAACATAGCCTCTTCTGGCTTGAGATTTATCTTCAAACCAAGGAGGGAAGCATAGAGGGCATAGGACTCATAAAATGCGGGTTCCCGCTTAATTGCCTTTTCAAGGAAAGAAAGCCCTTCTTCTATAAATCTTCCTGCCTTCTCTTTCTCCTTTCTAACTAAATAGTAATTGGAAAGTCTATAGTCTGCAAGGCTCAAATAGTAATAGAAGTAAGGATTTTCCTTTTTTTCTGTGAGACACAAGTTGAGAAAAAGAGATCTTGCCATCTCAAGGTCTTCGGAATTCCAAGTTTCAACACCTTTTTGAAGATGGAATTTAGCCTCTTCAAAGCTTTTCGGAGTTTGAGCTGATACAAGAAGAATAGAAAGAACTAAAAAACTTAAATAAAGTTTCTTCATTTTTTATCCTCCCATGATTTTTTAAGCTTTTCAAGATATTTTTTTAATCTTAAAAAATCAGGATATTTATTTACACCTTCAGTGGCAACCTCAATTGCTTTTTTTGTGTTCCCATTTTTAAAATACGCATGAGCCAGCCAAAGATATGAATCACCTCCTCCCCAATCAGGCAATAGAAGATCCTGCCTTTCCTTTTTCTCAAACAAACTTATTGCTATTTCCAGCTCTTTTATGGCTTTAGAGACATCCCCTCCGAAGAGTGAAGGAGTGTTAAGAAGTGCGATACCCTTTGTCAGATGAGCTCTTGGATTATCTGGTTCAAGCTCGAAAGACTTATCAAGGTATTTGGAAGATTTAGGACCTAAAAAAGGAGAGAGAAACGGAGTTATGGAAATTCTAAGAGCGGTCAAACTACTTAAAAGAATATAAGATTCCGAAAAATCTTCCTTAATCTTTATTGATTTTTCAAGATTCTCTAAACCATCTTTTATATATTTCTTTGCCTCTGATTTATCCTTTTTTTGTAGCTTTAAAAGAGCAAGTTGATATTCAGTAAGAGCTAAATAATAGTGATAGAGATAATTTTCTGATAGATTAGATTTTTTTAGAATAGAAAAAGCTTCTAAAAGAATACCCTCATCC
>CAZFCI010000245.1:0-3158 GCA_964517525.1 uncultured Clostridia bacterium
ATTCTAAATAATGTAAACATTCAAATAAACAAAGCCAAGCATCGACTGCGAGCCATGTTGCCGCTCCTCCTTTAATAAATTTAGCAATTTTTCCTGTTAATTGTGGGACAAGCTTCTTTGAGAATTTACCCCATGCTTGAAATCTCTTGTCAGTAAGGTGATAGTAAGTCTTAGCACTCATTTCTCCTATCTTTTCACTTCCTAATTCCAAACCTATATGAGCTCCTGCAAAAACCCCGAAAGGTCCAGTCAAACATTTGAGATAACATTCATAATATCCGCTCTCCCATCCAATTTTGAATCCCTCTCCTCTGAAAAAACTTTCTAAGAAAGCACCAACCTCAGACTCTGAAAATGCCTCCTTTATCCTCTCCATCTCTTCCTTGCTCAGGGCAATCTTCTTCAGAGCTTCCTCTTCTTCCTTCTTTGTGAGATAGGGAGAGTCTCCTGCTCTGAATTGAAGTCCATATGGGTCGGTGAAGTTTACTGGGTTCTGGTTGAAGGATTGGTAGAGATTCACTGAATCTTTGTAGCCTTCTGGGGCTTGGGAGAGGAAGCGGCAAAGCTCAGGGTCGTAATATCGCATTCTGAAGTTGTAAAGTCCTGTTTCAGGGTCAAATTCCCTTCCTTGAAAGAGATAAGAGTTTCCAATCGAGCTCTGGGTCTGGATTTGGTAGGGATTCTTTGAATCTCCTGTTGGAACTAGGAATTGAGGCTCTCCGTAGGGATCGTATTCTGTCTTCTCTACTAATTTAATATGGATTTCTCCAGATCTTTTTAATTTTTCATTTGGTCCGAAAACTACCATCTCTCTACATTTAAAGAATCAACTTCTAAAAAATGATCATCTCTGGAGATAACACTTAATCCCCATTCTAACGCAGTGGAGGCAATCCATATATCATTTTCTGGAATTGGTCTCCCTTTCTTTCTTAAATTCGTTTTCACTTCAGCATATTTCTTGGTAGTTCTAAGGGTTATATCGAGAACATCGCAAAATTTTATGAATTTCAATATCTTCTCAGTATTCTCTTTAGGTTTGCTCGAGTTTAATGCCCCATAAAAAAGCTCACCTAAAACAATAACTGATGTGAATAACCTCTTTGCCTCTACCATTTTTTTATAGACTTCTTCTTCCCCTCCTAAGAATGCTATGATTGCACTTGTATCAAGAAGATATTCACCATTCATCCATATCTACCCTCTCACAGGCTTCATCGATCAAAACTCTCATCATTTCTATGTCACCAGGTTCTATTGAACCCATTAGAGAAGCCATGGTAGCCTTGTCAGAAATTGAGGAATTTTCCTTTCTCTTTATAAAATCTACAAAGCCTTTTACCTCCATAATTTTTTCTTCTGAAAGTTCCTTTAAAATTTCATAAATTTCGTCTATAATTTTTTGTGTTTTTGCCATTTATGACCTCAAAAATAATTTATCATATAAAAACAATAAAAACAATCTTATATTCGTGAAGTCCCGGTATTTCGTCAAAATTTATTTTTCTACAACTTTTCTGCTTGGTTCATTACTTCAAATCTTTATCTTCTACTGAATGCATTTATTAAACCCTAACTCTGCCTGATTTAGGGAATATGTGGAGAAAAGTGCATTTTGACAAATGTTTTTTATTTGTTATCATATTCCCTATTTAGGTAATATGATTCCAGATTGGGTTAAAAACTATAAGAAAAAAGGAGCTGAAATTAAAAAGATCGGGAATAACTTTTATCTTTATGAGGTTAAAATTGTTTGGGATTCCAAGCTTGGAAGGGCAAGAAAACTCACAGGCAAATACATGGGTGTTATAACTCCTCAAGGTTTGATAAAACCAAAACATCAAAGAATGGAAGAGATAGTATAAAAGATATAACTGTGAAGGAGTTTGGAGCTTCATTCACTCTTTCCACTCTCTGTTCTGATATAGTAGAGACTGTCAAAAGACATTTTCCCTATGAGGGGAAAGAGCTTTTAGTATTTTCAGCGATGAGATTTTTTCACTCCTCACCTATGAAGAATGTCAAATTTTACTATATTGATTCCCACTTTTCTGATCTACTTCCTGATGCTTCTTGCTCTCCTAAGATGCTCTCTGAACTTCTTTCCTCCATAGGAAGGAAGAGGGGGAAGGTGGTAGAGTTTCTGAGAAACTTTGTAATAGGGTCTCGACATCTTGTGATTGATCTCACTCATGTATTTTCCTTTTCTGAGAATGTAGTCTCAGCAACAATGGGATATAATTCGGAAAGGGAATACATACCGCAGATAAATCTTATCTTAATATTTTCTCTGGATAGAAAGGAGCCATCCTTTTTCAGGATAGTTCCTGGGAGTATAAGGGATGTCAGTGGGATAAGATTAACGCTGAAGGAAGCTGGGATAAAGGGGGCGATTTTGGTAGGGGACAAAGGGGTATACTCAGAAAAGAATGTGAATTTTTTTGAAAGGGAGGGGATTAACTATATACTTCCGCTCAAGAGGAAGCATACTCTGATCGACTACAGTCCATTGAAAGTAGGGAGGAAGGGATTTGATGGGTATTTTTTATTTGAAAAGAGGGTGATATGGCATTGTGAGAGGGAGGTAAGAGGGAGGAGGGTGATATTATTTTTAGATGAGAGGTTGAAGGTAGAAGAGGAGAAGGATTTTATATTACATGTTGAGGATGGGGAGCTTGAGATAGAGGATTTTTGGAAGAGAGAGGGGATGTTTGGGACGATAGCTGTAATAACGGACACGGGATATTCCGCTGAGGAGGTATATGGATTACTCAAAAGCAGGGTAGAGATAGAGGTATTATTTGACACCTACAAGAACTTACTGCATGCGGACAGATCATATTTAAGGGAAGACAGGCAGCTCCGAGGGATGGATGCTTGTAAACTTTATAGCATTACTTTTCTATTATCGATTTTACAAGATTCTTTTAGAAAAGGGGCTTTCGAAGAGACATACACCGAGGGATTTAATTTTACATTTGAGCAGGGTAAAGAAGCTGAGGGTGGGAGGAGGCTGGGTTCTCTCTGAAATATCGAAGAAGACAAGGGAGATAATGGAAAAGATAGGAATAGAATTTAAACCCTAACTCTGCAAAAATTAAGTAATATCTCAGTTTAAGATTCTTCTATTACCACATAGAAAATGGATTCTCTTGACA
>CAZFCI010000246.1:0-7547 GCA_964517525.1 uncultured Clostridia bacterium
AATAAATTGGGAGGTTATAGATGATAAAAAGATTAGTCAAGAAACCTTATTTAATCACAATTTTCCTGATTTTGCTCCTCACATTTCTTCTAATCGATTCTGTCTCAGTTCCTGTTATAGGAAAAGTAGGGGATAAAGGGGCTATGTGTGCAGAGCATTATTGTGTATGCGCCTGTTACCATCCAGATGCTTTTGGTTGTGAGTGTGGCCATGGTGAGACTGGCTGGTATTTTTGGTGTTGGAGTGTGTGTTTATGTAATGATGGCTCTTGGTGTTGTGAAGACCCTCCTTCATGGAGTCCAGAATATCCTATAAGATTTTGTCCCAAAGCAAAATGATCTTTCTCCAAAAATTCTAAACTCTCAAACTCCTGTAAAGTTCTGTTTGGGCTGAGTAGAAAAGGAAAGAGATAAAAGAGCGGAAGAGGAGAAGGAGCTGGGAGAGAAGGAAAATTAAAAGGGCAAAGATTGGCGAAACTACTGAAATCTTAAAAACAAGATAGATGGGGATGTAGTAGAGGAGAAGAGAGATTGTTAGAATAATGTAGAGGAGAAATGTTTTCCAGAAGTTTTTAAAGACAAATTTTACTGTCCTTAGGAGGGAGATTGTTACAACCCTTTCTTCCTCAAAGACTATTCTTATCCTTCCGTAATCGAAAAGAATTCTCAGATTGAAGAAAATTAGAATGGTTATAAAAATTATAAGGAGAGAAAAATAGAAGGTGAGGATTTCTGAATCTGTGAGATTAAAGAAAAATTCCCTTAATTTTCCAAGGATTCTCCATATAATGAGAAATAGAATCATTAGTGGGATAAAGAGAAGGGAAAGTTTTATAAATCTCCAGAAATAATGAGGAGCATTAGTGAAAATATCCCTTACATTTTTCCTCTCTTCCTTTAGGATTGAGATTATTCCACCTGAAAGGAAAAGATTTACAAGCCAGTATATCAAGAATAGGGAAAAGGAAAGGGAAAAGAGAACTCCTATTTCGTTTTTGTAGATAGTCATAAATTCGAGGAATATTGAAAGATCTCCTTTAACCATTTTTTCTGTTATCATACCCTTTGAGAAAGCCTTTGAAAAAAGAGAGCTGGAGGGAAGAAAGAGAATCATGGAGAAAAGGAAATTCACAAGCCAGAGAATAATAACTCCTCTCCAGTTTAAAATCCCTTTATTTATACCTTTTTTAAAAGCATTTCCTATCATTTTTTACCTCTTAAAAGGAAAATAAAATAGATTGGAATAGAGCAAGAGCCTTAAAGCTCATCCCAAGAGGGAAAGGATTTTTTTTCAATGTCATTGAGTTGTTAAATCTATTTCTATCTAAAAGAAGAATCTCTTCTGGATCTATTACCGCAGATATAACCTTTGAAGGTTTTACATATTTGAACTTCCTCCATCTTTCCTTACCATCCCAGAACTCCTTTATTTTCTTTCCATCTTCAAAGATAATTTCTATATTTACAGGAAATGAAATTGACCCATCCCTTACTACTAAAACCTCACTCTCCCAATTCCCCTCTTCCTTAAACTTTAAATCAATCTTTCCTTCAGGCTTTTTCAGCTTTCTTGTCTTAATTTCTTCAACTCTGTAATCAATTGTTCCATCACTGAATAGGAAAGAGTCAAAGAACCATCCAAGTTTTTTTCCTGATACCTCCTCTGCAATCCTTATAAAATCCTCTGTTTTAGGATGCTTAAACTGGAATCTTCTAAAATACTCCCTCATTATCTTTGAAAATTTCTCCTCTCCAAGGTATCTTTCAAGGGTAAGAAGCATGAGGGCTGATTTTGAATAGGAATTTACAGAATAACTCCCTCCAGAAAAAAATTCGTAAGATTTTCTATAAATTGGATCCAAAGAGGGAATGGAAATGTAACTCAATCTTTGAGAATCTATATCTCCAAATTTTAATCCAAAAATATTAAAAACAGATGTTTTCTCTCCAAATAATTCACTCATCCCCTTTACTTCAGAGTAGGAATTTATTCCCTCATCGAGCCATGCCTCCTCAAATTCATTGTTGGCACACATTCCATACCAGTACTGATGACCAAACTCATGGAAGGTGACAAGTTCGAGAAAGAGAAGACCTTTTGGAAACCAAAAACTTGTTCCTGCTGTGATCAATGTTGGATATTCCATCCCCCCTGCCTGAAGAGCATTGAAGGGAGGATCAACAACAGTTATTGTCCTGTATGGATAGGGTCCATAATTTTTGCTGAAAAACTCGATGGATTTCTTGATTATTTTCATGTATCTTTCCTTATGCCTTAAATGGTCTCTATCAAGGAAAAGTATTATTTTTGTCCTTACCTCAGGCTCCTTCATGGAAAATTCCTCTTCGAAAATTTTATGATTTGGAGAGGCACTCCAGGCAAAATCGTGGATTTTATCCTCCTTAAAAATTCTTACAATTTCTCCCTTTTCCTTCCACTCATTTGTTTTTAACCCTGATGCAACAACTTTAAATTTTTCTGGGGTCCTTATCTCAACTTCATATTTCCCGAAATCTGAGAAAAATTCAGAGTTTCTGTGATACTGATGGGCATTCCAACCCTCCTCCCTCAAAACTGCAATCTTTGGAAACCACTGGGCTACCATGAAGAAATCTCTTGAATAACCTGATCTTGCCAAAACCTTTGGAAGCTTTGACTCAAAAATTAAAGATATGGAAATAGATTCTCCTGGATTTACTGGAGAATCAAGGGGAATGTTTGCAAGGGTTCTATCGTAGATGTTTCTATCATCAGGCTGAACATAATGAATCTTTTTCTTCATGTCAATTCCATTTATCTTTATTTCCCTAACCTCACAGTAACCCCATTCCATATCCTTCCTTCTAAACCTTCCTATCCCAGATTCCCTCATAAAAGTGGAAAGCTCGTTTCTGAAGGCATTAAGATAGAGGTGGAAGTAGATTTCTGATGTCGGCTTACTCGTGATATTTTTCCAGATTATAATCTCTTCACCCTTTACAATCTTTTCTTCAGGGAGAAGCTTTGCCTTTATTTTATAACTTACAACCTCCTCCTGGGAATAAATAAGAGTTGAAAATAAGAACATAATCAATAGCCTTCTCATTCCAACCTCCTAATAACATAAACGAATTCTATATCTTTTTGTTTCATTTGACAAATTTATTCCCAAATTTTATTCTTTTTTAGGAAAGGAGAGGTATGAGAAAGATAATTTTAGGATTATTTATAATTTCAATTTCCCTTCTTTTAATCTCTCAGGAATTTTCCCTTACATATCGAAAATATCAAAAGCCAGCAATTATCTCCCAGATGGAAAAAATGTTGGATAGCGCCCCTGATTTAGAAAGTAAAATTCTTATTGTAAAAGAATTCTTGAAAAAAGCACCCCAGAATGTTCTTATTCACAGAACCTACCAGGATCTTATGAAAATTTACGATCCAGATAAGCTATACGAGGAGTATGAGTTATTGTTCAAGAAGAATCAGAATAACCCTATTTATATTTATCTTTTTGGAAGAGTCCAGAGGAAAAGTGAAACTGCGAAGTATTATTTTGAGAAAGCAATTGAAAAAGATAAGAATTTTTATTGGGGGTATATAGGTCTTTCCTATTATTACACCAATGAAGCTAAACCTCCTGATTATTCCAAAGCTGAGGAGCTTTTGAAAAAAGCTATTTCCATTGACAACTCTCAACCTGAGGCTTTTTTGAACCTTCATTCAATCTACACAATGCAGAGGAAGTATGAACTTGCAGACACTGTATCAGACATCTTGATGAAGATAAACCCTGATGATGATAGTATATTCCTAATATCCATAAACAGATTCAGGAGGACAGGAGAGAAGGATAGAATGATATCAGCGATAGAAAATAGGATTAAGGAAAAGGGGGAAAGCCCCTATCTTCTCCTTGCCCTTGCTGATGTTTATATAAACAATGGTAACATAGGGAAGACCATAGAGATATTCGAAAAATTTGTTAACCTTTACCCCAAGAATGCCAACACTCCAGCAATTCTTTTTAATCTTTCAGTCCTTTACTCAAGAAAAATGGATAAAATTAATACAGTTCAATATTTAAAAAGAGCTTTTGAAGCAGGATATAATCTAAGGGGATCGATTGAGAACTACCCTCCTTTTTCCTTTGTAAAGGGGGAGAAAGAATTTAAGGAATTGATTAATAGAGTAAATGAAAAAATTGGGATAGGTAAAAAGGTTAAGGATTTTCAATGTAAGGACATCAATGGAAATATCATAGATATAAGGCAATTTGAGGGAAAGGTTGTCCTGGTGGATTTTTGTGCATCATGGTATGAGCAATGCAGAGCTGAAATTCCTTTTTTGAGGGAAGCTTACAAAAAATTCAGTAAGAAAGGTTTAGAAATTATAAGTGTTAGCCTTGACGATGAAAAAAATGCCCTGACTTCCTTTGTTTCTAAGGAGGCTATTCCCTGGAAGGTTGTTTTTTCAGGGAAAGGAAGGAATGACCCAACAGCAAAGATTTTCGGAATAGATTCAATCCCTTCCAATTTCCTTGTTGACAAAAGAGGAATAATGAGATATGCAGATTTGAGGGGTGAGGTATTAATCAAAAGAATTGAAGAGCTTTTAAAGGAGAAATAGAATGAATTTTGTAAAGGTTGCAGAGGCTCAAGGTATTACAGAGGCTGAAATTATAAAATCCTTTCTTGAGTCCAATGGAGTTCCTGTGGAGCTCAGGTATGAATCGATTGGTAAGGTTCTTGGAATAACCACTGACGGTCTTGGGGTTGTAAAGATTTTTGTTCCAGAAGAAAAGGAAGAAGAGGCTAAGAAGCTTATTGAATCAGTAAAGGAAACAAAAGTATAATCTCAAAAATTCCCCTGGAACTTTTAATTCCCTTTTTTCGTTTCCTTAATATGGAAGTGAAGAAAAGGAATGAAAGAAATATTAAATGCCAGATTTAGAAGAAATTGTTGCAAGGTGCTTGCAAGGAGAGGAGTACGCATGGGAATATATAGTGAGAACATTTTCAAGGAGGATTTATAACATGGCATACCAGATTACAATGAATCCTGAAGAAGCAGAAGACCTTACTCAAGAAATCTTTATCAAGCTTTACAACTCTTTAAATAAATACACTCTCGGTAGCAATTTCAAGGTGTGGCTTTTTAGATTGGCAAAGAATCATATAATTGACTGGTATAGAAAGAAAAAATATGTAAATTCAAAAATTGAAGAGATGAAAAGGGAGATTTTAATTGATTATCATTCTAATTCCTTCAAAGATAGTGTTGAGGAATTAAAAGAAAAAGTTAGAAAAGGGATAGAATACCTTGATGTCCAGTTCAAAATTCCCCTTATTTTAAGAGACCTCCAGGGATTAAGTTACGAAGAGATTTCTAAGATTTTAGATATTCCTGTTGGAACAGTAAAATCGAGGATTAACAGGGGGAGAATTTTGCTTTCTCAGATTTTAAGGGGTGAAAAATGAGGTGCGATGAGGTAAAAGAATTAATTACAATCTTTTTAGAGGGGGAGCTTGAAAGGGAAACCTATGAAATTGTCAAAGCTCATATAGATTCCTGTGAAAGTTGCAAGGCTTTGATGGAAGATTCCTTAAGGATTATGAGAGCTATACGTTCCATTAAACCTCTCCCTGTGCCAGATAGGGTTGTCGATAATATCCTGAATGCTACAACCAGGAAAAGAAAAAGATTCTCATTCTTCCCCCTATTCCAACCCCAGTGGGTCTTTGCTTTCTCTGTTTTTGTTCTTTCTTTCTTCTTCTTTACATATCCCAAAAAAGCTTTATTATTTGATCCCATTGAATTCAAAGCCCACAGAGCCTATTCTCAGGTATTGAAAAATGTAACAAAAATTAATGGGGTTGTGGATTATCTGAAAGGTTTAAAATTTAAGTCAATTTCCAAGCCAAAAGAGGTAGAAGAGTTCAAGAGGGAAAAGAAGGGGGCTGAGAGGATATCTGTTCCGAGGGATTTAAAAAATTTGAGATGTATTCTCTTTTGAAAGGAGGAAAGAAATGAACTGCTACTATCACCCTGAAAAGGAAAGCAAGAATTTTTGTTCGAAATGTAACAAGCCCCTTTGCGAGGAATGTTCAATAGACACAAATGGGAAGATCCTTTGCAAGGATTGTGTTAAGGAAGAAGTAAAAAAGGTTTATATAAAGAGGAAATCTCCAAGTCTTGCCGCTGTTCTATCAATTGTTCCTGGACTTGGTGCAATATACAATGGTCAAATCCTGAAAGGGATTTCCTTTATACTTATTTTTGCAAGTCTTACAGGTCTTGAAGATTATGCAAGGGGTTTTGAAAATGTAATTTTCGGGCTAATGATTGCCGGCTTCTATCTTTACATGATAATAGACTCCTACAATTCTGCAAGGGCAATAAATTTAGGATTGGAAAATGCATCCCTTTATCCAGAGGAAGGCTCAACCCTTTTCGGTATTGTTCTTCTCTTTCTCGGTATTGCTTTTATGCTTGTCAATTTTGAGCTAATTCATTATGAGCATATTGTAAAGTTATGGCCTCTTATATTTATAGTGATCGGGGCAAAAATGATTTATAAATGGAAAAAATCTCAGTAGGAGGTGGCATTGAAAGGAAAAATTTTGTTTGTTTTTTCAATCTTTTTAGTTCTTTCTGTAAATGTTTCAGCTTACATTGTTCTTAAAGAAGTTGTCCCAGGTTGGGTATTCGTTGTTGACAGCAAAGGTTTTATTTACACTAACTTTGGTGAAAATGAAATTAGGAAGTTCTCACCAGAGGGGAAGCTTATTCAAAAGATAGGAAGGAAGGGGCAGGGACCTGGTGATATATTGAGACTTGGTGGTTTTGGAATAAATCCGAAGGATGGAAATATTTATGAGGCTGAGTATTTCGCTGGAAATAGACGGTTCTCTATCTTTTCGCCTGAAGGAAAATATATTGGTGAATGGAAAATAGATTTTAATTGGAAAGTTTCGCTGGGTGTAGGAGCTATAAAATTTGATAAGTTCGGAAATGGGTTTATAAAGGTAGAAATTGGGAGCAGAAAACCATATAAAGATTTTATTTTAAGGGAACATGAACAAAAAGTCCTGAAATTTGACCCCAATGGGAAAAAGAGAAATGAACTCTATAAATTATTAATTCCCACTGAATGTTGCAAAGGTGGGAAGGGATGCGTCGGTATTCCTTTTCGAAACACTTTATCTTTTGATATCTCAGAGGGCAAGATTGCCATTATTGAAGGTGTAAATGATTATGTTAGTATTTATGATTTAAATGGAAAAGAAGTCAAGAAAGTTTATCTTCCTTTTAAAAAGGAAAAGGTATCGCAGAAAGATATAGAAGAGTGGGCAGATTGGATGAAACCATGGGGGAAGAGGGTTGGTCTTGATCCTGATTTTTTAGATTATTGGAAAAGTAGAATGCCATTTCCAGAATACAAACCTATATCAACCAGAGTATATTTTGATGGGAAAGGTAATTTATTTATAAAGAAATTTACAGGTTATAAATCAAAAGGGTCTGTATGGATAAGGGTGAATATTTCTACTGGAGAGTATAAGATC
>CAZFCI010000247.1:0-3224 GCA_964517525.1 uncultured Clostridia bacterium
TCTTTGGGAAAATTTATTGTTTTGTGAAGAAAAGAAATTTGAAATTGAATTTTTTGGAAACATATTTTTCCCAAAGTTTGAAGGAACATACTCTTACACTTACTCACCACCATTTTCTCCAGGAGCCTATCTATCATCTTCAGAGCTATCCCTCAACTATATAGCAAGAAATAAAAATGGATATGGCTTAGGTATAAATTATTTCCTGAATAAAAATCTCGGTTTGAGAATGGAATTAAATTATTTTAGAGCATCCTTAGAAGGAGAGAGTTCAGAATACAGTTTTTACTTGCAGTATGTCTCAATGCAACCGCCATCCTATACTCCCCGTCTATATTCTGTAAAAGGAAGTATCGATTGGGAAAAACCAGAGGGAGATATTACAAGATTAAATACAAATATTGGTTTGATTTACAGAGTAAATATTGGAGATAGAATTAGTGCTGATTTTTTAATGGGATTGAACTATGAAATTTCAAAACTCGATTTAAAAAGTATAGGTTACACTGAATTCTGGCTGGGTGGACACTCTGTCCTTTTCAGTGAGACATACAAAATAGAACTTTCTTCAGGTAATATAAAAGATTTTGGTTTATCAGGAGGGGGTTCGCTAAATTTACCGCTTGCTAACAATTTTGACTTTTCCTTAGGTTTTAAATATCTCTATTTTCCTGTAAGATTTGCATCTGTGGAGCTTAAAGAGCAGACAAATGAGAAAGAAACAATTGGAAATTTAAAAACTGATGAACTCGAGATAATAAAAAGTAAAATGAAACTCCCCCTAATTGAATTCCCTCACTCTTACTCCTCCTTGACTGCTTCTTTGAAGTTTAAATTTTAGGTCTTAGGTTGACTCTGAATTGAATATTTATAAAAGTAAAATTGTGGATATGAAAATTAAAATACTGAAAGATAAATCAGCTAATTTAAAGGTGATTAACCTAAAAGAAGGGGTAAACGACTACGCCATCCTTCATTCCAAATTTGGACAAAAGACGACATTGTTATCCATGAACAAGTTATATGACATTCCACCCCTTCGAAGTATCAGAAATTATAAAAATAGAAGGACAATTGTTAAATTATGGAGGTAAAACATGGCAACAATAAAAGAAATACTCGAATCAAAGAAAAAGCCAAAAGAGATTGTTGAACTTTTGGCCAAGAATTTGAAAGACGATAAGAAAGTAATTGATGAACTTATTCAATGTTTTGAAAATGGCACCACTTCTGAAAAGGGTAATTGTATAGAAGCGATAGAATATGTGACCAAAGAAAACCCATTATTTGCAGAAAATTGCCTTAATTTTGTCATTGAGCACATCAACGACAAAGAACCTCGAGTAAAATGGGAAGCATGTAGAATAATTGGCAATGTTGCCCGAAAATTTCCAGATAAAGTTAAAGAGGCCATTCCAAAACTTTTAGAAAATACAAAGGAACGGTTGTAAGATGGAGTACTGCTTTTGCTTTGACTGAAATTGCGAAAAGCAATAAAGATGTACAAAGAAAACTTGTTTTAGAATTTAAGAAAATACTTGAAAGAGAAACCAACAAGGGAGTGAGAAATATTTACCTGGAATATCCTAAAGGTTTAGGACTATGATAGATGATGTGAGGGATCTAATTAAAAGAGGAATTCATTCCTTGCGTGACGCTCTTCTTGAAATAAGAAGACTTGCTTCATCTGATGATTGGAAAAATCCGGAGGATGCTGCCACTGCATTGGTTGAGATTAGTAGAAAGAGAGAGGACGAAGTTGTGAATGAGATGATACTCTGGACCGAAGATAAGGATTCCAATATTCGGAGAGTTGCCAGTGAGGGTTTAAGAGGTTTAGCACGAAGAAGTCCAGAAAAGGTTTTGTCTGTAGTTGAAAAACTTAAAATTGATGATAGCCTTTATGTGAGAAAGTCTTTTGCTGCACTTTGAAGAGCAATAAGCAAGAAAAATCCTGAGTTTGTGATAGACTTATACAGAAAATGGGCAGAGTTAAAAAATAAAAATACGAACTGGATAATAAAACAATGCATAAAGAAGCTCCCAGAAGAGCAGCAGGAAGAATTAATCTATTTATTAGGTGAATGAAATGGTAAATGAAATCCAAGTAAAATCAATTTTGAACAAACATAAAAAGAGGGATGACTGGTTTTTAGATGATTACACAGTCAATCCTTATTCTGGTTGTTCTTTCAACTGTATTTACTGTTATATCCGAGGTAGTAAATACGGAGAGAATATGGCAAAAACTTTATCAGTGAAAATTAATGCTCCTGAACTTTTAGAAAAACAGCTTTCAAAGAGAGCAAAGAAAGGAGAATATGGGATTATTGCTCTATCATCTTCAACTGAACCATACAAGCCAATTGAAGAAGAACTGAAACTTACAAGAAAGTTGCTTGGGATAATTTTGAGATGTAAATTTCCTGTTGAAATAGCAACAAAGTCAAAACTAGTTTTAAGAGATTTGGATTTATTGAAAGAAATTGATAAGAACGCAATTCTACCTGATGATTTAAAATCAAAACTGAAACACGGATTAATTATCTCTTTTTCAATTTCAACTCTGGACGAGAATTTAGCAAAAATTCTTGAGTTAGGAGCGCCAAAACCTAAAGAAAGATTAGAAACAATGAAAAAATGCAAAGAAGAAGGATTTTTTACAGGTGTGTGTTTTATCCCAGTATTACCATTTTTATCAGATTTCGAGGAAGAACTTGATATGACAATAAAAACAATAAAAGATTATGGCACAGATTTTGTTTTTGTGGGCGGATTAACTCTATTCGGTAATGGTCCAGCAGACAGTAAAACACTTTACTACAAATTTTTGGAAAAGCATTATCCTGAGCTTGTGCCAAGATATAAAAGTTTACACAGAATCTTTTTTGCACCATCGAATTCCAGAAGGAACTTGAAGAAAAATCAAGAAGGCTATGTGAGAAATATGGAATTAAAAACAGGATTATCTAACTGCGGCTTCGGGGCGGAACACCTCATTGCTTCGCTCCCTGCCCTCACTTCGTTCGGGTTAAATGACATGGGTTTTATGAAATTCCTAACCCTGCCGTTGGGAAAGGAGAATATTTAAAGTTGAATCAAATTAAAAATATTGGAGGCGAAAAGAAAACAGGAGAAAAAGCAGTCCTACTTACCAATATTTCTTCAGAGGAATATAAGGTAATTCTTGATGACTCTTTTAAATTTAAATATATAAATATATC
>CAZFCI010000248.1:0-2740 GCA_964517525.1 uncultured Clostridia bacterium
CAGGGATTCCAAGGACATAGTAAAAGGATGTCCTCTTTGCAATATCCTCAACCGCAGGTCTCAGGTCTTCTGTGTTTGGATAGTATTTCCCTCCTGTAATCTGGGATAGACGAACAAGGGAATGCTCACCAGATTCAGCAACCCATAGAGAGAGGGAAAAGGAATCAAGTATTCCTTCACTGTTTACCGAATAAATTATTGAATTCGCATTAGAAAACTCCTTAGCCATGGACTCGAAAACCTCTCTTAATGCGCTATCTCCCCATTCATAAGAGTCCCTGATGCTTGGACTGCCGTAGATAATTTTACTTGTCAAACCGTTTGAAAAAAGAATCACATGTTTCGTTCCTTGAACATATCGAAGCGATTGAGCAAGTTTTTTGAGCGTATGAGAAAAATTCAAAATCTCATACCTCTTTTCTTGTCTTCTCAGGCTCTTCCAGTCTTCATTCTCTTCTTCAGTCTCCCAGAAGTTTTGTAATTGGGCTGTATTCCCTATTATCTCCTTTGTTCCTATACCTTTTATTGTTTTTAAAAGCCTGCTAAGTTCATTTGTGAAATACTCATGCACTCTAAAATTTCCCATAGGTGATAAAGATATAATACTGATCAAATCTGACTGAGAAATTTTATTTTCCAACAAATATAGAGAGGCAATTTTAGCTCTTTTTATCCCTTCTATAGTATTGTGAGCCATGTCAAAGAAAAGAATAATCTTTCTACCTGAAGGGATTTCTTCTGGCAGATTTTCTTTGTTGAAAGCTTTATAGGGAATTGATACCTTTTCAAAATATGCGATTTGCTGGACATTTCCATTATCCAGAATAATAAAATCATCTTTGGTCAGTCTACTAAAAGGCTCTCCTCTTTTGTCACTTACATAAACTTCAACCAATATTAAAGTTACCTTTACTTCATGTGCTGGTTTCTGAAATTGATAATCTTGAAAGTTATCTATTTTGAAGAAGGTTAAAAAGGAAAAGAGCACTAACCAGCTCATACACTTTAAATTATAATACAGTTCTCAACAGAATCTCACCGAAAGAAACATCCAGCACCCTGATGTATACAAGTGATTAAAACCCAGATAAATAGTGATTTTTAATTTTCCTTCACTTTGTTTTAACTTAAACATATTAAAAAGTTCTCTTTTTGAACAGGCTCTTGTAGTAATCACAGATTAAATCTTATCTAAAATAACATTTCACTTTTTGAAGAACACAAATGAATCTCTTAGACTATTTACTACTAGCCACTTATAACTCCCCTTTTGGCTATTTATTGTTATGTCAGTAACCACCGCAGGTAGAAGGATCCCAATCAGCACAATTCGCTTCTCCAGCTCTTTTACTAGGATTCGATTCACAATAAAATTCCCAATGAGACCAGCAATATCCCGTAGAACACCAAGTTGATGTATTCCTAAGCTCAGCACAACCTCCTTCATATCTACATAGTTGATCACATGTTTCTTGAGACCATCTCCTGCAATTTTCTCCGACATAACATTTCTTGCCAGCAGCTATTGTTATATTGTTTAAAGTGAGTAATACTAAAAAAACCACTATACTTACTTTTGTTACAAAGCTCATTTATTCACCTCCGATTTTTATTTATCTCTAAAACTAAGAAAATTTCAATTTTTGTCGAACTGTCCTTTACTCTAAAACATTTAGATCTCTCAACATTCCAATAAAAGAAACCCCATCCTAATGTTGCGTCTCCAGAAATTCTCCTTTTATCTAAAAATAAGCCATTTGTTTTATACCTATATATTTCTCCATTTCCATCGCTTTTAACATAAAAAAGGCACAGATCTTTATTGCACATAAATGGTTCAAATGGAGGTATCACCAATTTAGTCATTTCCACTTCTTTAGGTAAAGTTTTTTCAATCTTCTTATTTTTTTCCTTTAGAAGTTCTAAGTTTCGCTTATAGTCTTCTATCAAGCTCTTTTCTTGAATTCTAAAATCCCTTATTTTTTGATTGTTTCTGTTAAAAATATATATCTTCCAGGCATAGCTCGACATTAAAATTACTTCATCCTCCTTTGTCATTAATTTAAAAATCTCAACAGGATCAGGAATTCTATATTCGTGAAATATCTTTTTATAAGGCTTTCCGAAAGGAAACTGAAGATGTTCTTCCATATCAAGAAGGGAGCCTTTGTATCTGAAATTTGAATCATAGCAGTCAATTGCTTTTATCCCACTCTTGGAGAGAAGATATATGTCTCCTTTTGAGTTAACAATGGGCGTGTCGTAGGTAAAGGGAGGGGTTTTGTGGGATTTGAGGAATTTTCCTTCTTTTGTAAAAACTGAAATCCTTGAGTTTCCAGGGTCATTTACATAGAGCTTTCCATCATTCCCAAAGGAGATTTTTAGATGATTGCTCATCCTCTGCCCCATAAACTCCCCAGGTCCCTGCCCTTCTCTTCCAAAACTCATCAGGAACTTTCCATTGGAGTCAAACTTGAAAATCTTATTCCATCCTGAATCCGCTACATACAGATTCCCCTCATCATCACAGCATAAACCTGTTATCTTTATGAAAAAATTCTCTCTCTCAGTTGAGAACCCATCTTTTATATCTCCCACTTTCTTAAGATATTGAATCTTCTCTTCTGAAAAATCTAAAGATGTAAAGAAGAATATGATGAAAAGGGAAGCAAGTAGAATCTTCAAATCTTTTTTTATTTTTCTATCCCTCAATTTATTTTATCAGATCTCTATCTTAAAC
>CAZFCI010000249.1:0-5568 GCA_964517525.1 uncultured Clostridia bacterium
AAGTTAGGGAAATACTCGATAGGAAGAAGAAGTAAAAATATTACTATTAAGGATTTTTAAAGAAAATATAGTTAATTATGAGAATAAGTATTCTCAAAGAATCTAAAATAACTTTATAATTGGACTTCTCCTCTCTATAAATTGCTTTTATTGGAACCTCAAAAACAGGAAATTTGTTCCTATTAATTTCAAGAATGATCTCAGAAGATATTTCCATCCTCTTGCTCTTCAATCTCAACATTTTAAGAACTTCCTTTTCAATTAGTCTCAATCCACTCTGGGAATCTGTTGTAACCTTTCTTCCACAGGCGAGATTAGTTAAGAAGGTCATTATAAGATTACCTATAAGCCTTGCCTTGGGAAAATTTTTCCATTCTTTTTTATTTTTAAGACGTGAGCCAATTATAACAGGGATTCCCTTCTCTTTGTAAATTTTAACTATATTTGCTATATCCTCAATCCCATGCTGTCCATCTCCATCAATTGTTATTACTGCATCAAAATCCGAATCAATTGCTTCTTTAAATCCTGTTCTTAAAGCAAAACCAAGTCCCATATTCCTAAAGTGGTCAACAATCTTTACCTTTCTATCCTCAGCTATCTTTCTTGTGCTATCAGAGCTCCCATCGTTTACAACAATAATGCCGTCAACAATATTCTTGATGCCTTCTAATACATTTCCAATAGTTTTCTCAACATTATAGGAAGGTATTACAGCTAAAACTCTTCTCTCTTTTTCCATCTTAAAATTATAAATCTAAGGAAAAGACTGAGTCAATAAATCGAAGACCTTGAATGAAAAAAAGGATTGTGGTAAATTTAAAGTTTATTATGAGATTTGGAGATTACGACTTAAATTCAATTTCTGATGGTAAATTTTTACTTGACGGCGGAGCGATGTTTGGTGTTGTTCCAAAAGCTCTCTGGGAAAAGAAAGCTACTGCAGATGAAAAAAACAGAATCACCCTTGGCTTGAACTCTCTTCTTTTTATTAAAGGTAAGAAGGCGATACTTCTTGAGACAGGACTTGGCGAAATTGAAAATCATAAATTTCAAGAGATCTATGAAGTAAAGAGAGAAAAAACTCTTATTGAAAAGATTAAAGACGCAGGCTTTGATTTGGAAGATATAACTTATGTTATAAACACCCATCTCCATTTTGATCATTGTGGATGGAATACAATTTCAAAGGGAGGAAGTTTTAAACCAACTTTTCCAAAGGCGAAATATTTCATCCAGAAAAAAGAATGGGAATCAGCTCTGAATCCAGATGAAAGGAGTTCAGCAAGCTATATGAAGGAGAAATTGCTTCCTCTTCAAGAAAGTGGAAATCTTGAGCTTATAGATGGCAATTTTGAGCTGGAAGAAGGTATAAAAATAATGCATGTTCCAGGGCACACAAGGGGACATCAATGTATTCTTATTGAGAGTAGAGGGAAAAGACTTTTCTTTCCTGGCGACCTAATCCCTACATCTGCCCATTTCCCCCTTCCTTATATTATGGCTTATGATCTCTTCCCCCTTGAAACCCTTGAAAATAAGAAGAGGATTTTACAGACTGCTGAAAGTGAAGATTGGATCTTTGCCTTATACCATGATCCAGAGCATATTTTCGGAAAGGTAAAAAAATTTGAAGGCAAATGGAGATTTGTTCCATTGGAAGTTAAAAATGATATTTAATTCTTCTCAAAATATTCCTATGCAATTATTATTATCAGAAATTGCAAGGAGGAGGTAAATGGAAAAACTTTTCTGGTTTGTTCCAATTGGCTCAATCATTGCCCTTCTTTACGCCTATTTTCTTGGAAGGTCTGTCTACAAATATGACGAAGGAACAGAGGAAATGAAGAAAATTGCTGAAGCGGTAAGGGAAGGAGCATACGCTTATCTGAAGAGACAGTATGCAGGAGTAGCGGTTTTCTTCGGTGTTGTATTTGTGATTCTGATTATAATAGCTCTCAACGGTCTGCTTCCCATCTTTGTCCCCTTTGCATTTCTTACAGGTGGTTTCTTCTCAGGGCTTTCAGGATACCTTGGCATGACACAAGCTGTACATTCCTCAGCAAGAACTGCTAATGCTGCGAGGAACTCATTAAATTCAGCATTAAGGGTTGCCTTCAATGCAGGAGCTGTTATGGGTTTTGTGGTTGTTGGACTCGGAATACTTGACCTTAGCATTTGGTATATAATTCTGAACTGGTACTACAGAAATCTTCCTGTTGTTGAAAAAATAAGGGCTATTACCTCAACAATGATTTGCTTTGGAATGGGAGCTTCCTCCCAGGCTCTATTTGCAAGGGTAGGAGGTGGAATATTCACAAAAGCAGCAGATGTTGGAGCAGATCTTGTTGGAAAAGTTGAGGCAGGGATCCCGGAAGATGATCCAAGAAATCCTGCTGTCATTGCAGACAATGTTGGAGACAATGTTGGAGATGTTGCAGGAATGGGAGCGGACCTTTACGAGTCCTATGTTGGTTCTGTTATTGCAACAATGGCTCTCGCAGTCGCTGCTGGCTTGGGCATAAATGGAGTCCTCGTTCCAATGCTAATGGCTACAGTAGGTATTCTCTCTTCAATTATAGGAACATGGTTTGTGAGGACAAAGGAGGAAATAAGCCAGCTTGCTCTTCTTACAGCTCTTAGAAGAGGAATATGGATTTCCTCAATTGCAGTTGCTGTTTTCTCCTTCATTTTAATAAAATTTTTACTCCCTGAATATATAAATATTTTCTTCGCCCTATTTGCTGGGCTTGTGGCAGGAGTCTTAATAGGATTCTCAACAGAGTTCTTTACATCTGACACTTACAAACCAACAAGGTCAATTTCCAACTCTGCAAAGACTGGTCCTGCCACAGTCTTTTTACAAGGTATTGGTGTTGGAATGTTTTCAACGGTTCCGCCAGTTGTAATTGTTGTCATTGCTGTAGTCATTGCCTACTATGTTTCAGGAGGACTTCACAATTTTAACCTCGGTCTTTACGGTGTTTCAATAGCAGCTGTCGGTATGCTTTCAACTCTCGGTATCACCCTTGCAACTGACGCCTACGGACCCGTTGCTGATAATGCAGGCGGTAATGCCCAGATGAGCCATCTTCCTCCTGAGGTCAGGGAAAGGACAGATGCATTGGATGCTCTTGGAAACACAACCGCTGCAACAGGAAAGGGATTTGCAATAGGCTCAGCAGCATTGACTGCCCTTGCTCTTCTTGCAGCCTACAAGGATCAGATTGAGATTTTAGGAGGAAAACTAAAACTTGAGATAATAAATCCTCCTGTTCTTCTTGGGATAATGATTGGAGCATGCATGCCCTTTGCATTTTCCTCAATGACCTTAAGAGCAGTTTCTCAAACAGCAAGCAAGATTGTTGAAGAGGTCAGAAGACAGTTTAGAGAAATTAAAGGCTTAATGGAAGGAACTGCAAAGGCTGATTATGCAAGAGCTGTGAAAATCTGTATCGCAGCTGCCCAAAAGGAAATGGTTGTTCCATCCTTGACAGCCATACTAATGCCAATTGTAATTGGTATTCTCCTCGGTCCAAGTGGGGTTATTGGTCTACTTGCTGGTGCTCTCTCATCAGGCTTTATTGTTGCGGTAATGATGGCTAATTCAGGTGGAGCATGGGATAATGCAAAGAAATACATTGAGAAAGGGAATCTCGGTGGAAAAGGAACAGATGTTCACAAAGCAGCTGTTATTGGAGACACTGTTGGAGATCCATTTAAAGACACTGCAGGACCATCTTTAAATATTCTGATAAAGTTAATGTCAACTGTTTCTATTGTGTTTGCAAGATTTGTTCTTGCATTTACTCTGTTTAAGTGGTGATTTAGAAAAGCTTATTTTATTCCAAATAAAACCCATTCATTCTTTGGAAGATCTTTTAGCCAGTCTTTCATCCATTTAAACTGGCTTTTTGTCTCAAGGAATTTCTCTGAATTGAACTCGAGCTTGCATGGATGACCAAAAATAGCCCAAGAAATTATTCTCTCAGCGAGTAGACTATCAGTTACCTTTGCATCAACTGCTCCTTCAGGATAATAAGGGGGTCTTTCCCATGAAGGATCCCCCTTTGGATCAAGCTCAATATGACCACAGAGGGTTCTTGCTGAAGGGCTTTCCTTCTGCAATACAACATCAAAATGGTCTGAAATAAAAGACTTTGCAAGATTTGAATCTATCTTTCCATAGTTCGAATCCAAAAGCTCCTTCCATCTTTTATATCTTGCCATACCTGTTGTTGTCTCATCGGAATAATCCAGATCAGTCTCCTCTCTCACCTTCTCATCAAAAGCAATATTGGAGCCAGCAAAATATCCATTATTTGTCCTTTTTAGACTATGATTCTTTAATCCGAGTTCAAGACATGCAATCTCTCCTGTTTTTCTATCTCCTATAAGCCATGAATTGGCATAACCTCCATTGTTATCTTCCATAATTATTTTCACCCACTCATCAATTGAGTTAGCATACTGAATTGCCCTTCTTGCCCTTACAAATTCTGGCGTTCCATTGGGATTGAATCCTTTAAATCCTACAATTGTTGTTTCTGTGACCATAAGTCCCGATGAAGAAATATACCAGTCAGAACCACTATGGATGAATCCTGGATAGGATTGCATCAGGACTCTGTTACCTTTTTCAGGTTTTAAATCTATAAAAATATTAAAGAATCTGCCAGTAATGTAGTCGATCCATGTATTGTGAGCCATCACGATAATCCCATCCTTTGTAGCATCACCTGTTGCAATAAAAGCTGAGCAGTGGGAGGGAGCTCCTTTCTTTTTTGGCTCAATATAAGGAATGTAGTACCAGGCAGTCTCCATCCAGCTGTTAAGGGCAACAATATCTTCTAAATCTATTTCTTTAACTCCAATAGCTCTTGCTCCTTCAACAATTCCCTTCATTTCCTCAAGATATTCTTGTGGAATCTTGGGTAAATAATATTTCTTAGCTACTGTTCTAAAAAATTTCCATTTTTTTCCTGTTTCCTTCTCAAGATAGAATGAAAGGGCTTTAATAGCTTCGTCAATGTAAATACCCAAGAAGAAACCATGCTGATAACCAATTTGGAATGGAGTTCCTTCGAGATGAAGAAAAATCCATCCCTCCCTTTCTATCTTTGAAGAACCTTTTAACAGATCCTCCTCCTTTTGAAGGGAAGAAAGAGGAGAGAAGATCAGAAAGATCGAAACCAAAAAAATAATCAGTCCTCTCATACATCCTCCTTTCATCTCATTTGTTTTTATCATAAAAGGGAAGGTTTTTCAAATCGTCAAGGGGATAGAGCGGAAGTAAGGTAGTAGTGCATAAATGCGATAGAGTGGAAGTGTCATAATACAAAAATAAACTTCCGAGCTCCGAACTTCTCTTCCATGATGTTTGCTTGACAAAAATAAATTAGGGAAGTAAATTTAAAATGATGAAAGGATTAAGGGAGAGAGGTCAGGCAATAATTGAATACATATTCCTTCTTACAATTGTTTTGTTTACTTCAGCATATATTTTAAGATTTATAGTTAGTGAACACCTTTCCAGAATTCCGAGAATTGCTATAGAAGCTCTTGAAG
>CAZFCI010000250.1:0-2243 GCA_964517525.1 uncultured Clostridia bacterium
GATAAGGAGGAGGATAAGGAGCATAAGTTGTTTTGAGAACAGGAAGAGTTGCGAGAGGATAATATATGCATTGTTTCAGTATAACAACAAAAGATGGGAGGAGAAGCCTTTACATGAATTTACACAAAAAACTTGACACTACCGTAATCTCTCCTCAGAGGTTCAATTACCTCAATTCCAAAATCCTTCTTCAAGAGAGGGGGAAGTCCAGAAAAAGCCCTATCCTCAAGAACATATCCTACAGTATGTTGAAGGGTTCCCAACATCTCCCTTGTCTTTCTATGTTCTCCAATGAGTTTCCTAAGCTCCTCCTCAGTTCTTTTCTGAGCTTCTGCAAGTTCCTTTACAATAGCTTTGAGCTCATTGAACTCATTCTTTGTAACTGTTTCAAGTCTCTGTCTCTCCATCTCTTCGAGAAGGGCAATGAGAACTTCTCTAAGGCCTGGATCAACCTTCTCAAGAAGTTTTATAAATGATGTACTTACTGGCATAATTTAAATATATCATAAGATTTAAATCTCTTGCAAAACTATTCTGCGATATTTCCTCTTTTATATGCGTTAGTCAAAATGTTAAAGCTTACTCCTCTACAAATTGCTTGACGAAATATTTGGGATTCAGAGGTTCACCAGTCATTTCCTTTATTAATTCATTCCAGGGAAGGGATGCACCAGGACCATAGAAATTCTTTTTCAGCCATTCTCCGACCTCTTTTTTACCGAAATATGAAACTTTTTTTGGATCTTCATTAAGAATTTTTTCTGATATGTAGTAATGGATCTGGGATGCGAGAAGTTCACCGAGCATGTAATTGTGATAATAAACAGGGGATGAGCATATATGAATTTTTGTTGCCCAATCATTTTTTCCTTCTCTTCCCTCGGGTTTATTAACCAGTTGATATTTGTTCACCATATCCCACCATAGAGCATTTAGGTCTCTTTCAGGATTTTTGTAAAGTTCCCTTTCAAAGTTTCTCATTACCTGAGCCCATCTTGCAAATACAAGCTGGGAAAGTTTCAAGCTTTTATTTAGTAATGGCTCAAGCTTTTCCCTCTCCTTTGAATCAATTATCTTCATATCCTCCATCCATCTTGCATTCTGGGCAAGTCTCCCAAAAAACATGGCAGATGCCTCGGTTGTAAAGATGTGGGCTTCTGATCTAAGAAGATAAGGGAGTTTGGAATCAACATTTTTACTGTAGACAGCATGACCAAGTTCATGGAGAAGAGTTCCCATCCAATCGAGGTTATTGCGGAGATTAAGCATAACTCTTACATCACCCATTCTATCGATGTCGATGCAGTATGCGTGGGGATATTTCTTGTCCCTCTCGTAAAGATCTGATCTTTCAAGGATATAATCAGCTTGAAGCCCTATACTTCTGTAAAAATCCTTACCTATTTTTAATATGTCCATTTTTTCATAGTATTTATCAAGATCTACTTCTAAAATGGACGGAGGTTCCTGAAAGAATGGATCATGATAGTGCCATGGTCTCATTTCTTCGATTTTAATTCTGTATCTTTTTGAAAGGATTGAATCAACTTCTTCTTTTAACTTTTTAAAAGGCTCGTCTGTCAGCTTTTTTAACTCGGTGAATATTTTGTCAATTTCCTTATCATCCTGTTCCCTTAATGCCAGCATCATAACATAGTAATTTTGAAATCCCACTTCCCTTGCCGCTCTGTTTCTGAGTCTAACAAGATTTTTCAAATCCTCGGCGACCAAATCCCCAACTTGCTTTGATGCAGACCATGCTTTCTTTCTCTTATCATTATCAGTCTCCTTTTTTAGAATCTCCTTGATCTCATTCATCGATACTTCTTTATCGTCTATTTTCCCTCTAAAAGTATTGAATTTTTGTTCAACCTTTGTTGAAAGATCAACAATCTTTTTCAGAAGTTCTTTGTCCACCTGGTTTTCGAGATATGCAAGGTAGAGAAGATCGAGCTGTCTTTTCAATAAGGGGTCCTTTATCAATCCCGAACGCTTGAAAGATTCAATTTTTTTAAAATCATCTTTGCTACTGTAAATCTCTCTGATTTTAATCTGGAGCTCACTATATTTCTGATAGTCCTCATCCTTTCCGAAAGCAGTTGCATTCCAGTAGGTCAGAGCAGTTTCTTTGAATAGCGGCTCAACAATTTTAAGGTGATTTTCAAGGAATTCCGAAAATTCTTTCTCTTTTTCGTTGATAGAAAATCCCATTGTTGCCAAACCTCCTAAGAGAAGAATAGTAA
>CAZFCI010000251.1:0-10983 GCA_964517525.1 uncultured Clostridia bacterium
CCTATAATCTTTTCTGTAACTGCAATGTCCTCAAGGCTTATCTTTTTCTCTGAATTTATAAGATAGAGATTTAGAGCAAAACTTAACAAAAGAAGAAAAAGAAGTCCTGGAAAAATTGCTTTTCCTTTCAATGGAATTTTCATAGTTCCCTCCTCTAATTTTTCATTTTAATTTGCTTTTAAATTTTAAGAACTACTTAATTCCTAACTTCTTTGCAATCTCAAGGGGGATTGAATCCTTATGAACCATTATTGCTACTGTTTTCAATCTCACATAGGAGCGGGACATGTAAACATAGCCTCCGTAAGCTCTATCTTTTCCTCCTGAATTTTTAGTTAGATAAAATTTTGTCCCTTTCTGATTGTATGCAATCCCAACTATGTGCATAAGATGGTCATCGGTTGTTGTTAAGTTATCAAAGGTTTTCTGCCTCATCTCTTGATCAATCTCCTTCTCCACCTCTGGCTCTGTTATTTTTGCCTCCCTTTCCGCCTGGGTCTTTTCTTCCCAATCCTTTAAGGGAACAACAGCATAGCCTGTTTTTGTTGAAAATTCTCTTTCACTTACATCCCCATCCCAGACAACCGAATATCCATTTTTTATTGCATGGTCAATAATTTCTTCAAGTTCATCAATGGGGACATTGTAATAGTTTGAACAATGCATCCAATTATCAGGAATTTCAAGCCTGATTTTCTGATAGAAAGGATGATGGTTGTAGGATGTTATCTCGATATAATTGTCGAGATTTAATCCAATTACTTCATCAAAGAAACTCTTTGGAGTATAAGTCTTTCCATTGTATTCAAATTGAGCAGGAGGTTTGCCAAGATAGACATCAAGGATAGCCTCAAATCCCTCCATCCACTTTGGAGTTATCTTCCCTCCAGCAATCTTTAAGACTCCGTCAAGGAATCCCTGAAGGACAGATTGCAACTCTCCATGATTGTGTCTGCTTTCTCCTATTTGCATTCCAGTGTAAACAGATTCAGGAACAATTCCAAATTTCTTTATTGTCTCAATTACATCGTGGCTCTGCCCTCCTGGGCTGAAATTTGCTTTTCCATGATTTCTTATGTAGTTCAAAGCCTTCTGGGGATAAACATGTCTCACAATAAACATTTCAGAGAGGTCAAATTCTCCTTTACCCCCTCTCAAAAGTTCTGACTCAAGAAAGGATATTGTTGCGAAATCCCAGCAGGTTCCTGTCCTGTATTGATCTTTAACAGGAGTTCTCTTAACTTCATTGACTATTTTGAAAACATGGAGAGGTTTCTCCTTTGGCTCCTCCTTCTTAGCTTTCTGGGCATTTAAGAAAATTGGAAGGAGGAGAAAGAGGGATAGATAGAGAGAAAATAATTTTTTGACTCTAAACATGATTCCTCCTTATATTCTTTTCCCCTTTGTATCAAATTTTACAATTTCATCACAAAGGGGCTTTAACTCTGACTCAATTTTTGATGCATCACCTACCACAACAATTATGGAATTATTTAGATGGATGAATTTCTCTACTGCCTTTTTTACCTCGTCAAATTTAACACCCTTTATCTGCTCAGGATATTTATCCCAATAATCGGATGGGAGACCATTAATTTTGACAGTTGAAGCAGCCTCTATAATTCCAGATGCTCCTTCATTGACAAGGGGTAAAACACCAGAAAGGAAACTCTTTGAGTATTTTATATCCTCCTCAGTGAAATCTCCTTTTCTAAGTCTTTCAACCTCTTTGAGTATCTCCTTAACAGCAGGAGCTGTTACCTCTGTTCTCACCTCAGCATTTATTGCAAAAATTCCTGAATGGACAAAGGGCATAATCCATGAGTAGCATCCATAGGTCCATCCCTTTTCTTCCCTTAAATTCATGAAGAGCCTTCCTGTTCCACCACCTCCAATGTGTCTTCCACCACCGAGAATCTTATTCCCTACCATAAGGGGAATGTAATCCTTTGAATTCCTTTGAAATAGAAGATTCCCAATAAGAATGTAAGACTGAACAGAACCTGGTCTGTCAACAAGATAGAGAATCCTCTTTGATGGAATCTTTGGAGCAGGGAATTGAGGATCTTTTATTGGAGAACCTTTCTTCCATCCTGAAAATACTTTCTCTATTTCTTTAAAGAAATCCTCAGCTTTGCAATCGCCGTATGCAAAGAGATAAGCCTCATTGGGAATAAAGAATTTTTTGTAATAATCTATAAGGTCATCTCTTTTTACCTCATTCAATAACTTTTCAGAAGGTAGAATCTGGAAAATATTCACATAGGGAGCTCCTGAGGGGGTTGTAATCTTTGAGTAGGGATGATTCTGGAAAACTTGTTTATAAAGCATCTCCGAAGCAAGGAAAAGGGGAGAGGATCTCTGTTGGAGTAACCTTGCTTTGAAGTTCCTAACTTGTCTATCAATCTCACTCTTTTCAAAGGTAGGATTCATAATAACATCTGCAACAATGTTGAGAACCTCCCTCAAGTTTTCTGTTAGGGTTGTGGTTGTCAAAGTAATTCGGTCAGGACCAGAGGATATTTCAAGGGATGCTCCAAGAATTTCAAGCTTTTCCTGGAGAGTATTTGAGGGATAGTTCTTGCTACCCATTCTCATCACACTTGCAACTAACTGGGATATTCCCTGTTTATCCTCTGGCTCATAGTAAGCTCCACCTTTAAAGGAGAACTGCAATGTAATCTTTGGAAGGGAATTATTCTCAAAGAACTGAACATAAAGACCATTGGGAAGGTTCTTTTCCTTTGATGAAGAGAATTTGTATTTAATAGGAGTTTCATTGAAGGGAGCATTTTTTCTGAAGGATTCATCAGGAAGTTTATAGGTTGATGGAAGAACTGTAACAACTGACCTATTCTTTGCTGTAAAATACTTGTTTGCGACTTCAGCTATATCCTTTTCTGTTAAAGCCATGTATTTATCGAGCTCAAAATTTATGAGATTGGCATCACCATCATAAAGCTCAAATTCGCAGAGAAGCATTGCTCTGCTAAGAGCTCTCTCGAGTCTGTTGATAAAACTGGTCTTAAATCTTGCCTTAACTTTTTTAAGCTCATCAGAGGTTACAAAATCCTTCTTTATTTTTTCAATCTCATCAAGGGCAATCTTAAGAGCCTCCTCAGGATTTTTATCAGGTCTTACCATTATATTGATAGTAAATATACCTGCTCCCCTCATGGCGTTCGCACCACCCATTACACTGACTGCAACCTCCTTTTCCCTCACAAGTTTCTGAAACATTCTCGAGCTCTGTCCTGAAAGAAGAATCTCTCCAAGAAAATCAAGGGCATAGGAATCTTTCTCACCCCTCTTGGGTGTTCCATATCCAATAAATACTGCGGGAATGTTGGCATATTTATCAACAAGGGTTAGCCTCTTTTCCCTCTCCCTTTCAGGTTCATTTATTATAACTGGTGGAGGTGGAACTCGAGCAGGTATTGTTCCAAAATACTTCTCAACAAGTCTTTTTGCTTCTGCAGGATTGAAATCTCCAACAATTGCTAAAACAGCATTGTTGGGAGCATAGTAAGTGTTGAAAAATTCCTGAGCATCCTCAACAGTTGCAGCATCAAGGTCCTCCATACTTCCTATTACAGTATGTCTGTAAGGAAATGATTCGAAGACAAGCTCGAACAATTTTGCCCTTCCCTCAGAATATGGCTGGTTGTCATAACTCTGTTTCTTCTCCTCCTTAACAGTTGCCCTCTGATTTTCAAAATTCTCCTTTGTTATCTTCAAAGATTTCATCCTGTCGGATTCAAGCCATAGAATCAGCTCCAGCTGGTTTGAAGGAACTGTTGCAAAATAATTCGTCCTGTCCTGGGATGTGGAACCATTATCATTCCCTCCTGCTCTTCCAATCCACATGTGGTGCATATTTCTTGGAACATTCTCAGAACCCTGAAACATCATGTGTTCAAATAAATGAGCAAAACCTGTCCTGCCTTTAACCTCATTCCTTGAGCCAACATTGTAATAAATTGCATATCCTATTATTGGTGAGGAGTGGTCTTCTGATAGAATAACCCTAAGACCATTGGATAACTCAAACTTTTCAAATTTAACAAGAGGTTCTGAAGGATAAGTAAAGACATAAACAATAAAAATTGATAATAAAACAGATATAAACCTTCTCATAAAAACCTCCTATTTTTATACGAAATTAATTCTTCCAAGTTGGCTATTTTCTGAAATTTAAATTTTCAGCCCTTGCCATATCAATTGTTGCAATGAAAAGGAGCTGGGCAAGGTCTTCGAGAATTTCTGGAGTTATTGTTTCAATTGAATCCTTTGTTATATGGTAGTAGGATGGGCTCCCTGATACACTGAAGGAAAGAGATGGAATCCCCTTCCACATGAATCTTGCCGAATCAAGTCTTGGTCTTGCTATGTTGGCGAAGTAAGATGATCTAAGCTCTCTGTGGATATATTTTTCATTGGCTTTTTTTATAAATTCAAAAAATTCAGGATAATTTTCACCTGCAAGGACATTTATCCTGAATCCGCATCCGACACCATCGAGATTTATAAATCCAACTGTTTTCTCAAGGGGGAAAATTGGATTTTCAAGATAGTATTGGGAACCAAAAACCCCTTGCTCTTCAGAGCCAAAGAATATAAATATTATTGTCCTTTTTAATTTTTCCGATAATTTTGAGAGTGCCTCTGCAACTCCAAGAATAACAGCAACCCCTGAGGCATTATCATTGGCTCCAGGCATGAGCTCATAGCATCTTCCAAGATGGTCAAGATGAGCACCAAGAATTATTGCTTCTTCCTTTAATTTTGGATCCTTACCCTTTAGCAATCCAATAACATTGTATCCTGTTCCATTAGGAAAATGCTCTGTAATGTTTTTTATTGTTACTATTTTACCTGTTGAAAATGATTGGGGTTTGAGGGTCTTTTTAATTTTTTCAACAATTTCTTTATGGCTCCTCCCTGTTCCGAGAAAAATATCATCCACCACTGCATCTCCAACATGGGAGTAAATAAAATCTTTATTATAGGAATTGTTGGGATTACATATTGGACCATAATTGTAGAGCATCCCCTTTGCTCCATGGGAAACAGCATTCTCAAGCTTGTATTGATGGAAGGAGTATGGTCTCCATTTTTTGAAAAGCTCAGGGTCTTTATCAGGCTCAACAGGAACCTCTCTCTCCATTAAAACAATCTTCCCCTTTACATCAACTCCCTTGTAATCGTCATAACCTAATTCTGGTGCAGTTATCCCATATCCAACATAAACAACCTCTGCTGTTATCTCTCCTGAACCTGATGTTGCTCCTGGAATGAATTCATCCTCATATTTGTAATTCTTCTTTATTGTTGTGTTTTTGTAGGGGATGTGAAGAGTAAGTTCGCATCCTTTTTTAACTATTGTGTAAGGAATGGGAAAACTCTGAAGATAAGAACCATTTTCTCCACCAGGCTCAATATTCCATTTTTTTAGAAGGGATGAGACCCACTCTGCACATTCTCTGTATTCCTCTGTACCTGTCAGTCTCCCACCAAATTTTTCTGATGTTAACTCCTTTACATAATCGAAAAGGTTATGACTGGATATTGAATGCATCACTCTGAGGATTTGTTGTTCCTCAGAGATTTGCTCCTGGGAAAAGGATAAAAGGGAAATTAAAAGGATAATGGCTGAGAAAATTAAAATTTTAACCTTTCTCATTTTTCCTCCTAACTATATTTTACGCAATTTAAAAAATAAAGATTCCAAAAGCTCAATTTTTGTAAAATTTCCATTCCGACCTGAAACCTTTTTTCAATCCTTCCTTTTTAAGGATTATCCTAAGGATTTCTACAGGAATGTTGTTTTCCCTCAAAATAGAATCGTGAAATCCACTATAGTTCATCTTACCCGATTTTACCATTTCCCTTTCAAGCTCCCTGAACTGAAGAGCTCCTATTAAATATGCCAGCTGATATAAGGGACCATAATCCCCTTCAAAGGATCTTCTAACCTCAGCCTCTGCATTTGCCCTTTCATGTCCAACCCTGTTTACGAGAAAATCAATACACTCCTGAGGGGTCATTTTCTCAAGATGGAAATTCAAAGAAAATATAACCCTTGCACATCTATGCATTCTCCAGAAGAGCATTCCAATTCTATTCTCAGGAGTTTTTGGGAAACCAAGATCCCAGAGGAGCATCTCCCAGTAGAATGCCCAACCCTCTGTCCAGAAAGGAGTACTAAATATTCTCCTGTATGGCTTAAATCTTGAATTCATAAATCCCTGAAGATGATGACCTGGAATTAGCTCATGATGGACTGTTGCCCTTGCAAAATGGATGTTATTTCCCCTCATACTCATAAGTTTAGCCTCATGGGACATTGTGTTTGTTGGAAAGGAGACCCTTATTACTTCTCCTCCAAGGAAGAAAGGAGATACCAATTGTTGTTCAGGGGTCATCATCTCTATTCTCCATGTCTCCTTTGCAAGGGGTGGGATAGTGATTAGATTATTCTTTTCAAGAAAGTCTATTGCCTCAAGAGCAAGCTCTTTTACAAGTTCTGCTTGCTTTCCAGGCTCAACATGCTGATTTTTAACATGCTCAAGAGCTTTTTTCCAGTCATCCCCAAATCCCATTTCCCTTGAAGCCTGAACCATCATCCTTTCACACCATTCCATCTCCTTTTTTGCAATTTCAATGAGCTCTTCAGGAGTATAGGGTATCATTTCAAAGGAGAGTTCTTTAATCAAATTCTCCCTTCCAACAGGTTCACCTGAAATCTCTCCCTTTTTTACTCCTGCGATTTTATCCCTTATAAAAACTGAGTAATTCTCAAGGGAATTGTCAAGTTCTTTATAGGGTTTTTCAACCCACCAGGTGAACAAGGGATCGTAGCCATTGTAAAATTCAAACCATTTTTTAAGAATATCTCTTAAAGAAGAGATTGCTCTTACTGTCCTTAGAGCAACGATTTTTTTAATATTTTTACCATCAACCTGATTTTTCAATCCCTCAATCTCAATGGAAATATGGTTGAGAAGGTTAGCAACCTTTGAAGGCTCAATCTTTTCAGCTTTTTTCCTCGATTCTTCGAGTTTTACTATTTTATCTATGAAGGGTATAAACTCTTCAATTTCCTTAATGCGCTTTTGCTGGAGTTCAAGTTCGTATTTCTCATAATTCAGGTAATTTTCAAAAAGGATGTAATCAACTCTTCCATCAAAACTTAATGAGTCGAATTCAATTTTTTTAATTCTTGAAAGCCATTCCTCGTAAAAATCCGAGAATCTTTTTATCCTGTTCTTTGAGAAGGGGATATTGTAGAATCTGTTTAAGCTTCCCAAATCAGAAATGAAAAGTTCTATGTAAGGACGCAATTCACTATTTGATTTGTCAATTAGAAGAAAAGAATCCTCTGATAAGGTGATTTTTGGCAAAATAATCATTATTGAAAAAATGATATAAAAAAGCTTCTTCATTCTCTCCTCCCTTTAAGAGAAATTTTTTAAAATTCATTATTTTTCAGAAAATCAACTTCAAGCTCAAAACTTTGCTCTTAGGAAGAGGAATCTCAATCTCCTTTCCATTCCCTTTAATTTTTTCTAATGGATTCTCAAGAAAATCCACCTTCCAAATCTCTTTTGCCCCAAAAGGTAGAATCAATTTTGCAGTTATATCCCTTCCAAAGGCTTCATAGATTCTTAGAATTACACCCTTACCATCCTCTGAAATCTTGAAAGCTAAAAGAATAACATTTTTTGGCTCAACACTCATAAAGGATTTTTCAAGAGGTAGTCTGCCATCGTGCTTTCCTTCTTTTACTGCTATCAATGGATTGTTGTAGTCATAAGAAACCCTTGGTATATTTCCTCCTCTCCAGCAATGACTGTGGGAGACAAGAGCATATTCTATCTCGTGCTCCCCCCTGTCAGCAGTAGGGTCTGGATCCTTAGGAGATCTGAGAAGGGAAATTCTCATACGATTCCCGAAAACATCGTATCCATATTTTGCTTTTGTAATTAGACTGACTCCAAATCCATCTCCAGTTAAGTCAATCCATTTCAAAGCAGGAACCTCATATCTTGCCTTCTCCCAATCTGTTTCCCTTGTTGTTGGTCTTTCAATATAGCCGAAAGGAATCTCATAGGTTGCATTTTTGTTTTTCACATTTACATCAAAGGCAGTTTTGAGGAGGGTATGCTCTTCCCACCAATCAACCTTGGTCCTGAACTCAACCCTTTCAATTCCTTTATAAAGGAAGGTATCGAGGACAAAAAATGAGTTAGGATAACCCTTTGTGGGCTCTGCATCCAATCTCTTTGCCTTTGATTTTGGGTTTAGAAAGTCAAAATATGCTCTAACTCCATATCTTAAAGGTCCATTTTCAATCAATTCAATCTTTCTGAAATTGGGAGTCCACTCCTCACCAGTGTATCCAATGTCCCATGCATCCCAGTAGGGAGGTTTATCCCCGAAAAGCTGGAGGAAATTTCCATAACCAGAAAGAACCTCTTTTGAATTCCTCTTGTCGTATATTCTCTTTATTAAACCTTTACTTTTATCGAATTCAATTCTGTAAAATTCATTCTCCAAAATTGAGGGATCTTCCAAACTCTTCCTTGGATAAACTCTTTTTTCTTCTTTTTTTAGAATATAGACCTTATAACCCATTGCTGGAACATCTTCTGCTATAAAAAGGATTCCTTTCCTCTTAATTTCATCGGGTAAATCTTCAGTAAGGTCAATCTCCTGAGAAAGAACCTCCTCTCCCTTTAAATCAAAAATTTTATAAGAAAAATCTTTGTCCTTTATCTCCAACTTAACATAATCCTTCCTCTTCCATGGAGATGGATTGAAGACAACAATTGGCTCACCATCAAGATTTGATGTATTTATATTTGAACTTATGAATCTAAGGGCTCTTTTAAGCTCATTTTCAGCTATTTCTTCTGCAATAGCATAGTCCTTTTTCGCATCGTGATAAACTTCCCTTATGGAGGAACCAGGAAGGATGTCATGGAACTGATTGAAGAGCAAAATCTCCCATGCCTTTTCAAGGGAATCTTTTTTATAATCTCCTCCAATGATTTTTGATATTAGGGAGAATCCTTCAGCTTTTAAAAGTAAATTCTCAAGATACCTGTTATGCTTTTTTATTTCTGCCTGAGTTGTGTATGTTCCCCTATGATATTCAAGATAAAGCTCATCCTTCCAGACAGGAAGCTTTCTCAAATCCTGTTTTAGGAGAAAGTTGTCAATATAATTTTTCGCAGTGGAGAATTTAATCTTTGGAAATATGGGAAGATTCTTTAGTCTCTCGATTGTTTCCAGCATCTCCTCTGAAGGACCTCCTCCATGGTCTCCTACTCCGTAAAGAACAAGCATATTTCTAAATCCAGTGTTCGCTTCAAACTGCCTTAATTGGTCAATGAGTCTAAAGGGATCTTTAAAATCATAAACATAGGAGAAGGGGAAATATACAAGAATCCTTGAGCCATCAGGTCCCTCCCACCAGAAAACCCTGTAAGGGAAAACATTTGTATCGTTCCATGAAATCTTCTGGGTTATAAAGGCGTAAATACCTGAATTCTGATAGATCTGGGGCATATTCCAGTTATATCCAAAGGAGTCAGGATTCCAGCCAATCTTAACATCAATACCAAATTTATCCCTGAAATAGCTTTTTCCGTATAGTAACTGCCTTGCCCATGATTCTCCATTTATAAGGTTGCAATCAGGCTCTATCACCATTCCACCTACAATTTCCCAATTTCCCTTTTCAACCCATTTTTTAATCTCTTTGAAAGTTTCAGGATATAGCTCCTCCATCCATTTGTAGTAATGGGAGGAACTCTGGGAAAATGTGAATTCAGGATATTTCTTCATTAACTTAAAGGCATTTTCAAAAGTGTTTTTGCAAACTTCAATAGTCTCATTCTTCCTCCAAAGCCATGCAGCGTCAATGTGGGTATTACCAACAAGTTCTATGGTGAATTCCTTAACAAAATCTGAGACTGGCTTAATTTTCTTGAGAAATTTATTAAAAGATGCAAAGAATTTATCCTTTTCACCTTTTTCAAGGGATGAAGTGTCAACAATTGAACATGAATCATCAAGGATTTTCTGAAGTTTTATCTTTCTTTCCTTTGGAATTTTTGAGTTGTCAATTTTCGGGTCATAGGTAATCCATGCTATCTTCTGATAGGTGTCAAAGCTGAGGAGCTTCTTTGCTGTCCTTAAGCTGAGGAGGAGATCATCTATTTTTTCAACTATTTCCTTAGCCTCTTCTATCTCAAGGGAAGCGTTCAGAAGTCTTAAGGGACCACCATAATTTATCCCCTTAACAACAATAAGAAACTCCTCTCCTGATTTTGCAGATTCTGTTAGAACATATCTTCCGTTCCACTCAAACCTTCCCATATTTTCCCCATTTATCCATATCTCTCCAGCATCATCAACACTAATGTTTAAAAAGACTCTCTTCCCACTAATCTCAAATCCAAGATATTTCTCAGGAATTTTTACCTTTCCCCTTAACCAGACATATTCACCTTCAAGATTCTCTCCAAACTTGCAAGGTCTCCAGCTTGAAAAATCAGTGATTTTAAAAGGCTCCTCTATCTTCTCCTTTGTAAAAAGCCAATCCTTTACACTAAAATCCCTTGCTGACTGAATCTTCTCAATCAAAGAATCCAAATTATCTCCATACGAGAAAGAATTGAAAGACAGAAGTAAAATTATTCCCGATAAAATACTCATAAAATATCTCATTTCTCCTCCTTTCATTTCAGTTTCAAATTTTAGAAGTTAGGATTATTTTTGTCAAACTCACGAAAGATTATTAGCGAGTTGGCGAGTTAGCGGGTTAGCGAGTTAACTTATGTTTGACATTTTTAATTAAAACCCCGCATGAATAAAGGATTTCAGAATTCATTTAGTCCACCAAATCAACTTTCCTCAGTCAAACAAACTCCTCTGAACATACTCCTTATCTATAAAATTAGATATTTTCCCCTC
>CAZFCI010000252.1:0-10376 GCA_964517525.1 uncultured Clostridia bacterium
CATTAATGTTGACTTTAGACTTTACAGAGCTCTATCTTCAGAAGGCGCCTATGTCCATGTTAGATGGGTTCCAAAGAAGATAGAATCTGCTGATTTAACCTATTTCTTCACTGCAAATATTGAAAGTCAGGAAACTCCAGAAGAAAAGGAGATTAAGAACATTTTTAATATTAAAGAACTTGAGCTTGTCAAAGAGGGAGAGTTCATAATTTCCTTTGATCCTGAATCCTATAGAGGGAAAACAGGTAGTTATATGGTAGGTTATTGGGAAGGATATTTTGGTGCGAGAGGTCCTCATCTTGAAACAACCTTGTCGAATGGCAAAAAATACCACTTCAGACTCGTTCCAGCAGAACCAAAAGCGGATACAAAAAGGTTTAGATTTCAGATATATGAGCCACCTTATAGAGAAGTAAAGGATAGAACTATATCCGCTATGACCCCTGACAAATTTTATGTGGATGTTGAATTCCTTCTTCAAGAGAGAACCTCTACAGTTATTGGTTTCGTGGATTCAAAGGATGTTGCATATTTCGCAGTATTTAGATTTTCTGAGCCTACCCAAAGGGTTGTTGGAGGAGTAAAAGGAGTTGAAGGTGGAGTTGTGGGAGGAGTTATAGGAGGGGTAATTCTTCCTGAGAAGAAATTGGAGGAGCCCAAAAAACCTATGCCCTTAAAAGAAGGGCTCCTTCCACCACGGCTTATAAAAAAAGTAGAACCTGTTTATCCTGAGAACTGTGTGAAGAATGAAATTGAAGGAATAGTTATTCTTGAGGCTACAACCGATGAGAAAGGGAATGTTGTTGATGCAAAAGTCCTAAAATCAGCCCATCCAGAACTTGACAAATCAGCCATTGAAGCTGTAAAACAGTGGAAATATTTACCTTATACCCTTGAAGGAGAGCCGAGATCAATTGTATTCACTGTGACTGTTTCCTTTAAACTTAGCGACAAACCTAAAGAATTTGTAAGCATTGTTTACGGAGAATATCCTCCTGAATGCCCAAAGGTGAAAGGAATTGTAGAAATAAAAGTAAAACTCAACAAAAGAGGAGATCTTGAAAGTATCAATATCTCTAAATCCCTTGACCCTTGCCTTGACAAACATGCAATGGAAAAGGTTAAAAAATGGTTAAAAACAGAAGAAGGGAGAAAAATTGTAGAAAGAAGAGCCCATCTCCCATCAACTATTTTAATCCTCGTTCAATTTATGGAATAGCTACTAAAATGAAGAGAATTTTGCTGGTTTTACTTCTTATTTCCTTTAATATTAGACAGGTATGAACAAATGTAAAATGATTTTCAAAAGGTCTTTGTTAATTCTCATATGCATTTTTTTAATCTCTTGTGCGTTAGAAAAGATTAAAATTGAAACTGAGCCTGAAATTCCTAAGGAGGAGCCCTCCAAAGAAGTTATTTCCCTTGAGGAGTTATATCTCAATGCAAAAAAGGAATTAGGAAAATACACATCCCCTGGCTATAAAAAAGCGATAAAAATTATTGAAAAAATCATAGAAGAGGATTGTAAATTCTATAAAGCTTATCCAGCACTCTCCTTAGCCTATGCTCTCTGGGCAAAGGAAAGAAAAGAACTCGAAATTGATAACACAGAGCAATGGGTTAAAGCATTCTTCTACGCCCAAAAATCTTTGGAGCTATTTCCTTCCACCGAATCTCTGAAAGCAATGGGCATTACTGTTTCTTCAAGGAATTTCCTTACTCAAAAAGAATATGAGGATATTTTTAGATGGACTCAGGCTCCCAAAAGGAAGGAGGATATTGAAATGGCTCTATGGTATCTGAGGGATATTTTTAGAACCAGCTCCCTCAATTACAATAATGAGGCTTCCGAATATCTTAAAAAAGCTCTTTCAGAAAATCCCGATGATTACGAAGCTCTTCTTTTAAAATGGTGGCTTGAGGCTAATGGATATGAAGAAAGTGAAGATATCAAAAAAGTCATAAAAAAAATGCCTGAGTGCTCTCTTCCCTACTTTGTGATAGGAAGTGCAAAGAAAAGAATGGGAAAACTTGATGAGGCTGAAAATTGGCTAATTGAGGCATTAAAGAGAGAGCCTGAGCATCCAAGAGCTCTGGCTGAACTGGGTGAAATTTACATTGACAAAGGAGATTTTCAAAAGGGATTGGAATACTTCAGAAATGCAATATCCTTAGAGAACGAACTACCAAGAACTCATTTTAATCTTGGTTTTATCTTGCAGGAAATGGGGGAGTATGAGGAGGCTCTAAAACATTATAAAATCGCATACACTATAAAACCAGATTTAGAAGAGGCTTTCTATCAATCTGCTCTAATTTATATTGAAGAGTCAAATTGGAAAGAAGCTATTGACTCTCTCTCCTCTCTTATAGAACTTCACGGCAGTTTCGAAATATTCGGATACACATTTAGAGCCCTTTCCCATTTAATGGCTGAAGAAATTGAAAAGTCTGAAGAGGATTGTAAACTCGCCATTAAAATAAATCCAAATTTAGACTTACCCTATTTCATTCTTGGCTTGAGCTCTTTTAAAAAAGAAGAATGGAGCAAAGCAAAAAATAATTTTCTTCTATCCTTGAAATATAACAGTAACTTTGGAGAAGCTCGTTTCTATCTTAGTCAAACCTATTTAAAGCTTAAAAATAAAGGAATGACAAAGCAGGAGCTCAAAAAAGCCATGGAAATCTTCATTTTCCAGATAAAGGAGATTGATAAAAAAATTAATGATTCGAAAGAAAAGGGATGGTTAAAAAAGGTTGAGAAATTAAATAAAAGGAAGGAAGATTTACAGAAAAAGCTGTTTGAATGTGAGACTTTATTTAAAAAATTAACATAAAATTTTCTGTAAAAGCATATCGCAAAACCAACTCTACCAAAATGGACGCAATCCTTAAGAATATTTTTTCTTCCTGTTGACTTTGTTTTTTCAAAATGCTAATTAAGGATTCTATGAAAAGAATTCTTTTAATATTTCTCTTTCCTTTTTATATCTTTTCCCAGGACAACCCATCTCCTTACGGAATAAATGCCCATCTACCTAAATCAGAAGTTATGGATAAAATCAAAGAGGCAAGTATAAAGTGGGTAAGATTTGACTTTAACTGGTACGAAATTGAACCATACCAAGGTTATTTTCGATGGGTGGATGTTGATAGAGCTGTAAATCAAGCCCTTGAAAGGGGACTTTCTATATTTGCAACCCTTTCCTACACTCCTCCGTGGGCAGGGGATGGCTCCATAAATTCTGTTCCAGGAGATTCAAATCTATGGAAGAATTTTGTAAGGAGAGCTGTTGAAAGGTATAAAGGAAAAATTCTTTACTGGGGAATGTGGAATGAACCAAATTTGAAAGAATTCTGGAAAGGAAGTGTTGATGATTACATAAATATAATTTTGATTCCAGGATATGAGGCTGTGAAATCTGTGGATCCAAATTCAAAAGTAGTTGCTCCTGATCTTTCCCATCTTTTTAGTGTTAGCGAGTCAAGATGGGATACATGGCTTAGAAAAATTTTATCCACATCAAAGCAATACATTGACATAATATCCCACCACATCTACGACACCCCTGATAATTGTTTTCTAAAGATGGAATCTTATGATCCCAAAAATCCATTAGCCCCAAATCTCCTCCAGGTTATAAGAGAAGAAGGTGCAGGGAATAAGCCTCTCTGGATCACAGAGACAGGATGGCACACATGGGAAGTTAGTGAGGACATCCAGGCTGACTATTACAAAAGATTTTTGCAATTGATGAAATCAAAGGGTTATGTCAATAAAGTTTTTTTCTATGAGATTATAGATGACCCTCGTCCAGGAATTCCTCCCTACGGAATTTTGAGAGCTGATTTGAGCGAAAAAAAAGCATATTTTGCCTATAAAGAGTTTATTGAAAAAGAAGGGGAACAAAAACCTCCAAAGGAAGGGGAAAAATGTCCAGTGGAATGGATTTACAGGGATGAAGAAAAGGTAGAAATTCTTGGAAGGATAGAAGAATTCAAAGATAACATCTTAAGCAGTTCAAAAGAGGGAATTGAGAATATAAAGCTCTATTATATTTTTGCTCCCGAATTGACAAGAATTCTCAGCAAAGACAAGGAAAGCACGGAGATTGCTAAGAGATGGATTGAAAAAATTTTCATTTCTTTAAAAAATAATGAAAATTTTGTTCTTGAAAAAAAGGATTTAAACGAAATTATAGAAGTTGCTGAAAGAGTTAAGAAAAATTCTACTCCATCTCTCAGAAAAATTATAGAAAAAGTTGAAACTCAACTACTCTCAAGAGATAAAATCACTTTTTTGGATTTTTTAAATACATTTCTTTCAAAGGATTTCTCAAAGGAGATTGAAAGGGAAAAGTGAGATTTATAGCTGACTTTCACATTCATTCAAAATTTTCAAGGGCTACTTCAAAAGATATGGAATTGGAGACAATTGCAAGATGGGCAAAGATGAAGGGAGTAAAACTTGTTGGAACTGGAGATTTTACCCATCCTGAGTGGTTCTATCTGATAAAGGAAAAGCTTATCCAAAAAGATAATGGTTTCCTCGTTCTCAAAGATCCTGGAACTATACCAAATGGACCTTTAAAAGATCTTCCTTTCTCTTCAGAGGATATTTATTTCATTTTATCAGGAGAGGTAAGCCTGATATATCAAAAAGGGGGGATGGTAAGGAAAGTTCACATATTCATTCTTTCTCCATCAATAGAATCATCTGAAAAGATTAACAGAGCCCTTGAAAGATTTGGTAAACTAAGCTCTGATGGAAGGCCAATTCTTGGACTTGATGCAAAGGATTTTGTTAACCTTGTTTTAAAAGTTTGTCCTGACTGCATGATAATCCCAGCCCATATCTGGACCCCCTGGTTCTCTCTTTTAGGCTCTTTCTCAGGCTTTGATTCTGTAAAGGAATGTTTTGAGGATATGACACCCTATATAACTGCCCTTGAAACAGGGCTTTCCTCTGATCCAGCAATGAACTGGAGACTTTCTTCTTTGGATAACTTCTCCCTTGTCTCCAACTCTGATGCCCACTCCCCTGATAGAATTGGAAGAGAAGCAAATCTTTTCGACTGCGATTTTAACTATCATACCATCAGAAAGGTTTTAAAAACAAAGGATAGAAATAGATTCTTGATGACAATAGAGTTTTTCCCTGAGGAGGGAAAGTATCATTACGATGGTCATAGAGCATGCAATATTTCCCTTCATCCTGTTGAGTCAAAAAAGAAGAATCTTATCTGCCCTGTCTGTGGAAGAAAGCTTACGATAGGTGTTCTCCATAGAGTCGAGGAGCTTGCAGACAGAAAGGAGGGTGAAGTGCCTTCTAATTCAATACCATTTGTTAAACTTATCCCCTTAAATGAAATTCTTGCTGAAATTATGGGGAAAGCTGCAGACTCAAAATCTGTTTTTGATGAATACTATAGGCTAATAAAAATCTTAGGAGATGAAATTTCTATCCTTAAAGAACTACCTTTAGAGGATATTGAAAGAAAGGGTGGCGAACTCCTTGCCTCTTCCATTGAATCTATGAGGAATGGAAAGGTCGAAACAGTTCCAGGGTATGATGGAGTTTATGGAAAGATAAAAGTTATAGTAGAGAAGGAAAGGGATGAGGGTTGCCAACTTAAGCTTTTCTAAATGAGAGAAGAAATTATTGAATATGCAAAAAAAATTGCTGTAGAAGCGGGAGGGATTTTAAATAATAAATTTGGAAAGATTAAAAAGATCGATTTCAAAGGAGAAATAAATATTGTTACTGAGGCGGATTGTATAAGTCAGGAGTTTATAAAAAAATCAATTAAGGAAAAATTTCCAGATCACAGCATTCTTTCAGAAGAGGATCTTGAAATCCATTCTAACTCTCCCTATCGCTGGATAGTGGACCCTCTTGATGGGACAACAAATTTTGCCCACGGTCTACCCATATTTGCTGTATCCATTGCACTGGAGTTTGAAGAGGAAATTTTTGCTGGGGTAGTTTACAATCCAGTCTTAAAAGAACTCTTCTGGGCAGAAAAAGGTAAAGGAGCTTATCTCGGAAGAAAAAGGATTAAAGTTTCAGAGACGGACTCCCTCATTAGAGCTCTTCTTGCAACAGGCTTTCCCTACGACATAAGGGAAGACCCAAATAACAATCTTAACTATTTTTCAAAATTTGCTTTGAAAGCACAAGCTATAAGGAGATTGGGTTCTGCTGCCTTAGACCTTTGTTATGTAGCATGCGGAAGATTTGATGGTTTCTGGGAACTTAAGCTTTTTCCCTGGGATGTTTCTGCTGGAATTTTAATAGTAGAGGAAGCAGGAGGAAAAATTACTGATTTTAAAGGATTCCCTACAGATATTTATTCCAAAGAAATTGTTGCATCAAATGGTAAGATCCATGATGAAATGATTGGGGTTCTAAATGAAAAGTAATAAAATTTTTTAGGAGTAAATAATGGAAACGAAAACAAAGGCAAAGCTTAAATGTCCTGTTTGTGGATTTGTCCAAGAAGCTGAGATGCCTGAAGATATGTGCCAGTATTTTTACCAGTGCATAAATTGTAAAACATTGCTAAAGCCAAAGGAGGGTGATTGCTGTGTTTTCTGCTCTTATGCAGACACCCCCTGCCCTCCAATGCAGAAAGGAACTAAATCTTAAAATTCCTTAAATACATCCACAATTTGTAAAAATTTTCAATCCCTATCTCTTCTGGTCTTTTATTCGGTTCGATGGAAAGGGATTCAAAAATTTTAAATACTTTATCCTTTTCAAAACCCATCAAAATTAAGTTGTTAAGTAGTGTCTTTCTTCTCTTAGCAAAGGATTTTTTCAAAAAATCTATAAATTCCGACTCATTATCAATCTTTACCAATGGCTCATCTCTTTTTTTAAGCTCAACAAGGGATGATGTAACTTGAGGTGGAGGAGAAAAGGAGCGAGAGCCAACATTAAAATGGATTTTTGTTTCAAAAAAGATCTGGGTGTGAATTGAAAGGGAAGAGTAAGATTTACTCCCTGGTTTTGAACATAGTCTCTCTGCAACCTCCTTTTGAAGCATAAAAAACCCTCTTTTTATAAGTTCCTTCTCCTTTAAAAACCATCCTATTATCTTCTTTGAAATATAGTAGGGAAGGTTTCCTACAACAACTATTTCATCCTTTACAAGCTCTTTCAAATTGACGGTTAATATATCCGCTTCAATTATTTCTATATTTCCCAAATTTTTCTCTCTGAGAAAATCAGCAAATTCTTTATCTTTTTCAACAGCAATCAATCTTTTGCATATACCAGAGAGGGGGATTGTTAATGCTCCCTTTCCAGCTCCTATTTCCAGAATTGTCTCTTCTCCTGAACCAATTACATCTATTATTTTCCTGATAACATTTTTATCCACCAAGAAGTGCTGTCCAAACCTTTTTCCCACTTTTAAATTTACCAATTAATTCTTATAAAATTATCAAGCCAGTTGAGAATAGAAAAGGTAAATGGAAAGGAGGCGAGGGGAAGAAGGGCAAAGACAAGTTTGAAAAGGAAATGAGGAAGGAAATTTTTCGAAATTGAATGTAACTTTTTATAGGAAATAAATAGGCAAATTGAACAAATTGATAGAGAAACTAAGGGCCAAAAATAAACATATGGGTTTGATAAAAAAACATGAGGATTTGATAGAGCCATATTTTTAAAATCACTAAAGCTCATTGGGAAATTAAGCCCCTCTGTCCTGCTCAGACCCCATCCCACCTCATCTTCAAGGGTAAAATAACCTGCTATGGCTGAAACAAAGAAAGAAAATATTGGTACTATTCTGAGAAAAGAATTTGCCACACTCATGGAACCAAAGAGGACTGTAAGAAAATCAAGCTTTCCCCTTTTCAAAAGTAATGATGTGAAAATTATTGCAAGGGTCCAGGTTGTAAAAGGACCAAGCAAACCACCTGAGCTAATTTTTCCAGATATTAAATGGTTTGATCTGAAATCTGGCTGGGAGGGGAATTTCCCCACATCCCCTACTCTGTTGAATCCTGTGCTAACCCTCACCCCATCTATAAGAGAGCCAAACCCATGTCCGCATTCATGCAAAAATGTTGAAATAAACAAGGAGAGGGATAAAGAGAAAAACCAGATTAGCAAATATTTTGTAAATTTAAGATTCTGCATTTATTCCTCCCTATCCAAAGACAAAACTTATCAATTTGTAAATCAATTTTGCTACTGTGTACTCTGAATAGTGATTGAAGGGTTGAGGAGCAAGCTCTGTAAAGTCTGCTCCAATTACCTTTTTATTCCTGCAAATATTTTTAATTATAGAGATTATTTCCTTCCACCTCATTCCTCCTGGCTCTGGGTTCCCAACAGAGAGAATTTCAGAGGGATCAAAAACATCGAGATCGATTGATATGTAAATATTCTCTTCCAAAAAATTCATTAATTCATCTTTCCAGAGATGTAATTCCAGATCCTCAATTTCAAAAAGTTTGTATTTATCTGGATTATTCCTTACAAATTCAACCTCTTCAGAGGAAATCGCTCTGATTCCAACTCCTGCTATTCTAATTCCTAATTCAGTAATTCTTCTCATTACGCAGGCATGACTCCATCTTGTCCCTTCATAAATTTCCCTCAAATCAGCATGGGCATCCAACTGAATAACTGAAAATTTGAATCCACTATCCTTAAATCCTTTAACAATTGGAAAGGAAATTGTGTGCTCTCCGCCTAAAAAAACTGGAAATTTATTCAAAGAAATTAGCCACTTAGTAGCAGACTCTATCCTTTTTATCATCTCTTCACTGTCGTGAACTATTTCAATTGGCTCAAGGGTTGATATACCAATTTTCCATGGCTCCCATCCCATCTCCTCCTCATAAAGTTCGAGATGGTCTGAGGCTTCAATTATTCTAAGGGGGGCTCGAGAAGTTCCTTTGATGAAGGAGGTTGTCATTTCATAAGGTATTGGAAAAATAACAACTCTTGCATTCTCAAGGGAACAAATATCATCCCTTATTCCTAAGAAGTTTAAAGGATCAGCTTTCGGATAACTCATAGGTCATTATAACATGATAAGGTAATTTGATAAAAAGACAAATCACATCAGGTAGCGTAAAATGAATTGTGTAAAATTCATGAAAGGTGTATCCTCACTATCTGAAATTAAATTTTTGAAAGGAGGATACACCATGAATGGCTCTAAGCCATTAACTAAGTTAAAGCTATCAGATTTATGGAAGGTAGTCAAGGTCACCGAAGAAGAGATATGGGGAGACCTGCAAGAGGAGACTAAGCTGATGGTGAAAAAGATTCTTGAATCTTCAATGGAAGAGGAGATTATGGAGTATATAGGGATATCCCGCAAGTATGAGCGTTCCGGGAAGAGGCAATCCCAGAGGAACGGTTATTATGAGAGGGATTTAGAGACTGAGTTAGGGAAGATTGAAAAGCTCTCTGTTCCGAGGAGCAGGGATGGAGGCTTCAAGACGAAGGTATTTAAAAGGTATGAGAGGAAGAGGCCATTGGTAAAAGAAGCTATCAGGGAGATGTTTTTAGCTGGGGTATCTACAAGGAGGGTAAAGGATGTTCTTGAACCTCTGATAGGTTCAACTCCATCAGCTCAAACAGTTTCCAATGTGGTATCTGGATTAGACGGATATGTGAGGAGCTATCACAGCAGGAAGATAGAAGATAGGCACAAGTATTTATTTTTTGATGGAATAGTAGTGAGGGTAAAGAGAGCGGTGGGGAAGAATAAAGTTGTGATATTGTGTGCTTTCAGCATAAGGGAGGATGGGGTAAAGGAGCTAATAGACTTCATGATGGTAGAGAAGGAAGATGAGAAAGGGTGGACTAAATTTCTGAACAATTTATATGAGAGGGGGTTAGAAGGGAAGAATTTAGAGTTAATAACAATAGATGGGAATTTAGGGCTGAGGAGAGCGGTTGATATGGTATATCCTTATACACCTGTTCAGAGGTGCTGGGTGCATAAGTTAAGGAATGTAGCATCGAAAGTGCCAAAGAAGTTGCAAGAGGTGTGTCTGAGGGGAGCGAAGAGGATATATTCAGCAGAGAACAAGAGGGAAGCAATAGAAAGGTTTTGGGAGTGGGCGGATGAATGGAGGGATGTGGTTCCGAAAGCTGTAGAATGCATAGAGAAGGATTTAGAGGAACTACTTCAATTTTATGATTTTCCGAAATTGCACTGGAAGAAGATAAGGACGACAAACAGCATAGAGAGGGCATTTGTAGAGATAAGGAGGAGGATAAGGAGCATAAGTTGTTTTGAGAACAGGAAGAGTTGCGAGAGGATAATATATGCATTGTTTCAGTATAACAACAAAAGATGGGAGGAGAAGCCTTTACATGAATTTACACAAAAAACTTGACACTA
>CAZFCI010000253.1:0-3817 GCA_964517525.1 uncultured Clostridia bacterium
ATTTATTACACTCTTTGACCAGACGAGGCTTCTTTCTTGTTCAATCTGTTCAATCCTTCCAATCCAGGTTTTATCAGCCGGGTCAACAATGTGACCTGGGTCGAGCGTCATCTTCGCAAAATCTTCAGGGAATGGAAGATGACGACCGCAAAGGTCAAAACCTCTACCAGAAAATCCTCCACCTTCACCAGTCGGATTTGTTACTAATCCTCCTTTCCCAGTTTTTGCCTTCTTTTCTTTTTCATAGCCTGCCTTTATAGATTCTCCCGGATAGGTCTTAGCGGGTTGCATTCCTTTTTCAGTTGTCTTTCCTCCTATTTGTTCCTGTTTACCAATTTTTCCTTCCTTGCCCTTTTGTATAGAGACTTCTAACTCCTTTTGGTATTTTCTTCTTAATTCATCAGCTTTCTTGCAGACTGGACTATCACATGAAACAATTTCAGGGTTGGGAGTATAGATTGTCTTTTTAATCCATTCCTTTCTATCTTCAGGATATTCAGTTGACCTAACTGCCCCTTTTGCAAATTCTTGCCAAGCTTGGCGGTCTAAGTTGTCGTCATTACGCCCAATCACCCATCCTGTATGAATGTCTTCTGCAAGATTATCAAGTTGTTCCTTTGTTGGATTTTCAGAATTTTTTACTGCTTCCATATCCCTTCTTGTTCTATTGTCATTAATCTCACGAGCATTTTCCAAATGTTGCTCTGCTGATTCTTTGTTGTTATTTGAAAAGTCATCCATTGCCGAATCCATTTCTTTAATAATCTCCTGATCTTCTTCCTTTCTATCGACTTCTCCCTCCATAGCCTGCCCTGACTTTCCTATATTTACCGATGGTCCTGGAAGACCAGTCATTTCCGAGGCACCCTTAATCTGAATATTTGATTTTCCCATTCGTGACTTTTCCATATTCGAACAAGGATCAGAACCAAAAGAAGGAGCAGAGAATTCCAGAGAAATGATAATATTGCTTACTTCTTTGTCTGCATTTTCTGGTGAGACATTACTTTTTGTTATTACTTTGGGCTTCTGTTCCTGCTTTAGTTGGGCATAAGCACTCCCAAACCCCAAAATTAAAACAGTCGAGAAAACCAAAATTATTAGTTTTTTCATGGTAAACTCCTTTTATTTTGCTTTTGCTGGCGCTGGCTTAAATTTTTTATACTTTTCAGGATGCTTATAATGGCTTGGGAATAAAATATCGGTGAATGTATTATTAGTTTCGTCAAACTCTGCTATCTCATTGTCAGGATCAAGAGTAATACGAAACCAGCAGTCTGCTTTAGGCTCAACAGAATTATCAACAAAAATCAATATTGTTCTATACCCTCCAGCCTGAATGCCATCGACCTCTATAATTCCGTCTTTAATTGAACTCCAGGAATATCCTACATCATATCTGCTATCCCTACCAGTTTCTGGGTGATATTCACTTTCCCCTTGCCATTTTCTTTCAACTTTAACCTTAAATTTTGGCACATCCGCCTGTCCAGAATTTAAAATGTTAATTTTTAATTGGGCTTCATCATAAATAACTGCCCACTCGTTCTCTCTTTTTGAAATTTTCGGGAAGATTTCAGCATTAGATATTTTTAAATCTGGCAGAGATTTTGATACTTTTATCCCTTTCTCTATCAATTCTTTTTTAATCTCTGGAACTTTTAGTTCTTGCGGCTTAAAGGTTTTCCTAAAATCACCCTCATATCCACCATCATGGGGAGGAAAACAGCCTTTTCTCAAATAATCTGGATCATTATCCTCTTTCAATGCATAACCCTTTGCATCAAGAGTTACATAGATGGTAAATTCTCTATTGTCCTTTAGAGGGTTTTTCTTTGGTGCCCACCCCCATACTTCAATATATCCTTTCTCCACATCTTTATTGCTGACCATGAATCCAATAACAGAGAATCCAGAATATTTATAAGGAGCGAAAGCAGGAGTAGCACCGTAATACTCTAAAAGATTTGTCTCAGTTTCAGAATACTTAATGCCAATCAACCTGAGAGACATAACTGCATGCCAGTAATCTGTTCCTACTCGCACAGGCTCGACCGCACATGCACATTTTTTTATCCCAGGAGATTCGGGAATGATTGTTTGCTTCCACAATTTAATTCTAACCCCCACAGAAATCTGGTCAGCAGTTGTAAAGTTCTGGGGGTTGATAAGAATATCCTCTACCTTTGCACACCAGTAAGTTTTTCCAAGCACAGGAATCTGTTGTTTCATCTGAGCATAAGCCGATTCAACCCCCAAAGTCAAAATTGTCAATAGAATCACAGTTTTTAGTTTTTTCATGGCAACCTCCTTTTTTTATATAAGAGACTGTTCAATATATTGCAAAGGCTTATTGGTAAAGCCTATGCACATAATGAACATTTCCCTCTCCTTTGTAAAAAACATTGCTTAAAAAATTTAATTTCACATTTTTAATTTATTTCCCTCTTTTATTTTTTTCAATACTCAAAAATTCCCTCTTACTTGTTCTTTAATTTTCATCTTTCCAAGGCATTTTTCCGAAAAGACTTCAAAACGAAAGATTTAAATTTGCTGAAAGGGTTGAGACTGCTTTTGTTCTTAAACAGATGTTCAAATTTAGGGGTCCTAAAATATTTATGTTTACTCCACCAATCAAATAAATGTTATCCTTCATCTTTGAGTTGAATTCTATATCGTATCTTACATATCCAATATCTGCTGGAGTTCCCTCCATAATCAAAGTTGATTTTGGCTTCATATCGATGTATCCTCCTCCAATATAGGGTGTGAACTTCCAGAATTTTTTGCTAAGAAGAATCCCCGTGCTAAATTCCTTTGTATCAGTATCTATTGTGTATTTAACCTCTCCTCCTCCATGCTGTATTCTGAACTGCTCTTCTTCAAACTCTTTAAACTCAATATCATTGATATAAAACTTTCCATCGGGTTTATAGGTTAGATAGTCTGCATTTAATTCAGCCTTGAATCCTGCAATTTCAAAAACCTTCAACTTTGCTCCAAAACCCCATATAAAAGAGATGTTTCCTTTAAATTTTAGAGTCTGGGGTGGTGTTCCTGGCTCTCCAGGAGGATTTTGCATAGTAAAATTCCAGTCTAAATTTGTGAATCCCACCCTGCCATAGATAGAGAGAAAATTGATTGGATTAAAAGAACATTTAAGGTAGGCTCTACCTGATTTAGAAGAAACTTCTTCCTTGGAAGCCTCAAGGGTATGGGGGTCAATTCTTCCTGGAAGTTTTATTACTGCCTTACCTCCATTGTCTATAAGATTCCTGTCCGAAACATTCTCAAACTCAACACCGAAACTCAAAAGTTTATCCTCTCCTGCTAAGAGCGTGGTGAGAATAAGAACAACAGCAAAAGTCAATACCAAGAAGTTTAATTTCATAATTTGTGCCTCCTTGGTAAAGACATAGCAAGAAATATCAAGTTTGTCAAGTCCTGTCCTGTCTAATTGCATCATATAAAGAACTGCATGAAATAAAATTCATTGCCTCATTTAAGAATCTATTCGAATTACTATTTTCTATACACTCATTTTATTTTTGAAACTGCCATCTTATGTAGCTTGTTTCGCAACCTTATCATCTCTCTTCTTAGTTCTGTAGGATTTAGCCTATCACATTTTTTATACCAAGGGGATAAAGAGATTCTCTATTTCGAGTAGAACTTAATGCAATGAATCAATTTCATATAGAAAATTGATGATGCAACTTAATGACTTGACATTGATTTTTTTAATTTAATAAAATAGAAAATTAATTAAGAAATGGGAAAAGATTTGTAAATGGCAAGTTTTTCCAAGAATATACCC
>CAZFCI010000254.1:0-7994 GCA_964517525.1 uncultured Clostridia bacterium
CACTTTCCATAGCTTATCTCCCTAACAATTCTCTTCCCAAGGGGAGAAGGATTGAAAAATTTTATTTCTCATCGCTTATCTCCCTAACAATTCTCTTCCTTTTCTCAGGAAGTAATTTGAGAAGACACCTTTCATTACTTCTCTCCTAACATTCCTCTCCCCAGCGGGGAGAGGATTTTAAGGTGAGGGGGATTATTTCTTCTCTTCTTGTCTCGTCCTTCTTGCCTTTCTCGCCCGTCTCTCATTTCTTGCCTTTCTCTCTCAATTAAATGTGCAGAAGAATCTTGAATAAAGGGTGTTTAAAACAGCGTCCCTCAAGATTTCAGCCATTTGAGGAATCATTCTCAGAATAAGAGCAGTGAAAAGAAGCATAAATATCATAATCAGCATGAACTCAATTGCAGTCTGACCTTTTTCTATTTCCTTGAAAATTTTAAATATCTTATTCCCCATTAAACTCCTATCTCCTTTTTAGAATTCTGTTAATTGCTGAAACTATTGGTGAAAGTTCAGGGTCATTGGTTTCCTCAAGAAATTGTCCTTCTATTTTCAAAACAGCCTCCAAATTATCCCTTAAATTGTAAATGGGAGAGAAGATAAACTTAGAAAGCAAAAGAACTGAAAAAACGCAGAGGAGAAGGAGGAATAGACCGAAAAGATAACGAGCAGTCTTTATATTTGAAATTGCCTTTTCAACACCAGAAACTGAGTAGTCGAGTCTTGCAACTCCGATAAGCTCAATCCTTTCTTTGTAAATTGGGAAATATATTGAGTATTTTCCTGCACCAAGATTTATTTTCCTATTTCCTTTTTCAATTGCCTCTTTTGCTTTTGTGTCCTCTTCGCCTCTTCTCTGGGCTGGAGAGATGATTTTAAAGGAATTATCAAGGATGAAGGCTTCTTCAACAAAGGGATAACTTTTTACAGATTCAGTGTCAAGGGATAGATAATCCTTCTGAAGTAAAGCCCTTTCATTAGCAGCTGAAAGATACTGGACAACAAGCTCCGCTTTTTCCTCGGACTCCTTTCTTAAAGCGTTTCCAGCAGTAGATGAAAGAATTCCACCGTAAAATAAAAAGAAAAGAAAAATAATCAGAGTAAAAGTCAGAATAAGACGCTTCTTCAGGGTTAATTTGCCGAGTTTATCCATTAAATCTCCTTATTTTTCCTGAATTTTCTCCTTTACCTTCAATTTCTTCTTTAATTTTTCAAGACTCTCCTTTTCTTTATCAGAGCCTGAGCCTGCAGGAAGAATTGTTGGTGTCAGGGTTATGTAGATTTCTTTCTGTTCCCTCTGGGTTCCTCTTGATGAGAAGAAGGAGCTGAGAATTGGAATCTTTGAAAGACCTGGAAGACCCTGAACAGACTTTTGGAACTCATCGGAGACAAGACCAGCAAGGACAATTGAGTCTCCTGAATTTACAGTGACATTTGTATTTATTTCGTTTTTAATTATTGATGGAGCACCAGCAATTTCTGGACCTATGGCAACAACCTGAGCCTTTATTGCAACATCAACTGCATCGGATGTCTTTGATACAATGGGTGTTGCATCAACAATAAATCCATACTCCTTGTATTCAATTCCAATTGCTCCTCCTGCCTGTGGAACAGGGATTGGGACTTCTCCTCCTCCCATATTCTGATGGGCTGATGTTCCTGAACGGGTGACCATTGTTGCTGTTGATAGTTGCTGAGCCTCTCCTTCTGAATAAAGAAGATCAAGTTTCGGAAGAAGACCTGAAACAATTCCTGTAATTTCCTTCAAAGGACCCATTCCACCCCCTACTTCAATACTTTTACTTGGCTCAACTCCAAGAGTTCCGGTGGGAAGCCATCTTATTCCTATCTGCTGGGCAGCTCTTCTTGTTAAAGCTACAATCTGGGTTGAAATGTGAACATGGGGAGCTTGGATAAATCCCTTTTTCTGGGGGTTTACTGTAACTGTATTAACAATTAATCCAGGAGCATAGGTTTCAGCGATTATCTCTGCCTTTTTAAGTTCAGCATCAGATATAACCTCACCTTCAAGAAGGATTTTGTCTCTGAGAATTTTGAATGTTATTTCATCGATTCCAATTGTTTCAATAATTTTTTCTCCAAGTTTCTTCATAGTTTCTTCATCAAGTTTTAATTTGTTTATTACATTTGGATTTCCCGCAATTGTTTTCATTATGAATATGTAGTCATCAACATTGAATATCTTACCTTCAAGGGTTATTTTTCCTCTCTGTTCTGAAATTTTTAAGCCTTCAATATCAGCAAATAATTTCTGCATGTCACTCTTCATTATAGCTATATCCTGAACAACTTTTATTAGGTATTCAACCCTTATTTTCTCTGTCTGGTCATAAACAATAAGATTTGTGGAACCAATAGACTTACTTGTTAGAAGAAGGGTCCTCCTCTGATTTAAGGTTTTAAAATCGCAAACATTTGGATTTCCAAGGATCACCTTCCCAATTGCAAAGCCTGGAATAAGTTCCCTGCTCTGTCCAAGATTCACTATAAGAGTTTCCTGCTCAGACTGCTGGGAAAGGAGGAAAATTGGAAATAGAAGGAGAAGGACTCCAAAGAAAGCTACTTTACTTTTCATACTAACCTCCTAAGTAAAAATATGGTATTTAAATTTTTCTCAAAATTTGATAAAAAAGAGACCGGAAGAGGGTGAAACACCATGCGACCTGAGCTTTTTGGCTCACTCAGGAGCATGCTTTCTTTTCTCCCGGTCTCATATTGGTTGATTGAGCTCTCAAAGCATAAAGACGAGAAAAGTAAAATTCTCATTTCTCGCCCGTCTCGCTTTTCTCGCATATTTTACACCATCCTCTTTGTTAACAAAAATATTCCAAAAGCACCGAATATAATAAGCATGTTTGCGGGCAAAATTAGAAACATTAAAGGGAAAAGAAGATTTGTTGTTGCCCTTGCTCCAGCTCTCTCAGCCTTAATAAGTCTCTCTCTCCTTGAGTAATCTGCAATCATTCTAAGGGTTTTTCCAATAGGACTTCCAACTCTGTCCGACTGAATCATTAGATTCACAAAGAAGGCAACTTCCTTTATCTGGGTTCTCCTTGACAGATTTCTCAATGCGTCCTGAAGGGTTGAACCGAGTCTTATCTCAGAAAGCATTGTGGCAAGTTCATTCCTCAAAGCATTAGGTTTTGACCTTTCAATTATTCTGTCAACAGCAACTATAAAGTCGAGTCCAGCCTCAACTGTTAAGGTTATTATGTCAAGGAAGTAGGGAAGGGCAAGGGATATTTCGGTTGCTCTCTTTGAAACTGCTCTTGTAAGCCAGATGTAGGGTAGGGAGGCTAATCCAGCACATAGGACAAGGGAAATTATAATCCCCATAAGAAATTGGAGCAAGAAGAAAAGAACTGCTGAGACAACAAGCATTATTGCCCAGTAAGCGAAAAAGTCGCTGGCGTTGAATTTCTCTTCCTGAATCCCTGCCCTGAGAAGGAGGTTGGCTATTTTTTTCCTGAATCCAAAAAATGAGTAAGGAGCGAGGGTTGGGGATAGTCTTTTAATTAATGGAGCAAAAAGCTTTATAAGTTTTGAGTCAACTTCAATCAATTCCTTCTTCTCAATTCCCCATGTAATCTCTTTTCTTTCAGGGATGATCGAATAGATGATAAAAGCAACACATCCTGCAAAAATTAAAACTAAAAGATAAAAAAACATATTCATTTTTAAACCTTTATTGTTGCAATTTTTTTCATAAGGAAATAACCGAGAATATCAAGGGTAATAGCAATGCCAAGGATTATCCAGCCTGGAATTGTATTTAAAAGACCCATAGCAATCTCAGGGTTCATGAAATAAAGGAGTCCTATAAAAACAATTGGGCTCAAAGCAGCGATCAATCCTTGATACTCTCCAAGGGCTGTCATAGACTTGATTTTTTCTCTAACCCTTTCCCTTTCGTTTATTGTATTTACTATTGAATCGAAGGCTTCTGCGAGGTTTCCTCCTGTTTCTGATAGGGTGACGACTGAAGTAACAAGTATTTCAACATTTTCAGTTGGAACTCTCTGGGCGAGCCTTTCAAGAGCCTCTTCCATTGGCTGACCAAGTCTGTTAAGATTCAAAATTTGTTCAAGTTCTTCCTTCATTGGAGATGCCATATCTTCAAGGACTGTTTCAAAGGCTTGAGGGAGGGAAAGCCCTGCTTTCAAAGCTCCTGAAAGCATTGTCAATGTGTCAAGAAGCTGGTCTTCAAGTTTTTCTATCCTCTTTTTCAATCTCCTCTTAACATAGGATTTTGGAGCTTTTTTACCTATAAAATAAAGGACAACCATTAAAATAAGTGTCTGCCACCATTTAAGGAACAAAAGACCAATTAAAAATATTAAAATAGGTGGTCCAAACTTAGAGATATTGAGAATTTTCTGGCATTTTTCAATTGGAACTTCAATGTTTATATGGGAAAGGGACTCATGCATCCATTCAGCATCTGTTTTCTTTCCTGGTTTTCCTTTTTTTGGTTTCCTTAAAATCATTAAAAGGAAAATAATGTAAGCAACAGGAATCAAAAGTATGATTAATGTTCTCATTTTTTCCCTCTATAAAAATTTATCTTTTCTCGCTTGTCTTGCCTTTCTCGCTCTCTCACTTCTCACTCCTATTGCTTTTGAAGGAATATATCCCTTGAAAAGCTTATACCTGCCCTCTGGAGGTCGTCAAAGAATCTTGGGACAAGACCAGTTGCCTCAAATCTCCCCTGAACTTTACCATCAGGAGCAACTCCTGTCTGCTTGAAAATGAAAATGTCCTGAGTTGTTATCTGGTCTCCCTGAATCCCTGTTATCTCTGTAACAGCTGTAATTTTTCTGCTTCCATCTGAGGAGAATCTTGTTATCTGGACAATTACATCTATAGCAGAGGCAATCTGTTCCCTTATAGCTTTTACAGGAAGCTCAAATCCAGTGAAAAGGACAAGGGTTTCGAGTCTTTTAAGAGCATCTCTTGGAGAGTTGGCGTGGATTGTTGTTAGGGAGCCATCATGGCCTGTGTTCATTGCCTGTAACATATCAAGGGCTTCTCCACCTCTACATTCACCGACAACAATTCTATCAGGTCTCATTCTAAGGCAGTTTCTAACAAGGTCTCTAATAGTTACTTCTCCCTTCCCTTCAATGTTTGGAGGTCTTGACTCAAGACGGACAACATGCTCCTGAAGAAGTTGTAACTCAGCAGAATCCTCAACAGTTATTATTCTCTCATGGGATGGGATAAAAGAAGAAAGAAGATTCAAAAGGGTTGTCTTACCTGTTCCTGTTCCTCCAGAAATTATTATGTTCTTTCTTGTTACAACACAGACCCTAAGAAATTCAAGAATCTCCTTTGAGATTGAACCAAGCTTTAGAAGTTCCTCAGCAGTTAATTTCTTTGTCTTGAATTTTCTAATTGTAAGGGTTGGACCTTTTAAGGCAAGGGGTGGAATTATTGCATGAACCCTTGAGCCATCAGCAAGCCTTGCATCCTGATAAGGAGATGATTCGTCTATCCTTCTCCCGAGGGGGGACATTATCCTTTTTATAACTCCCAGAAGATGCTTTTCCGACGAAAACACAAAGGGTGTCTTCTGTATTCTGCCATGCTTTTCAACATATATTTCAGAGGGAGAGTTCACCATTATTTCATCTATCTCAGGGTCTTTTAGCATTTTTTCAAGGGGACCAAGTCCTATTGCCTCATCTATAATCTCATTTATAAACTGTTGCCTTTCCTGCCTTGAGGAGAAAGGAATCCTTTCCATATCAATTATGTTGCTTATTATCACAGTTAACTGGGATATGAGTTTCTCCTTTGAACCAGAATCTCCCTCTACCTCAAGATTTATCTTCTGCCTTGTGCACTCCTCCACAAGTTTTTTGTGGATTTCAAGTCTTAGATTTGAAGCCTCTTGAGATTCCTCCCTTGATGATGGGGTAATGGATGGCTGAGATGGCAATGTTGTCTTCTTTTTCTGGAATGTTCTCATCAAATTCTGGAGAATACCTTCAGATTTTCCAGAACCTATGATCTGGAGCATAAGAGCATCTGTTTCCTTTGTGAGTTTTGAGTTGGGATCCTTGATTACAAAAGGTTCCTTTTTATTGACGGTTTTAAGAGTTGTCTCAGGGCTATAGGAAAAAACTGCTAAGAATTTCCTCTTTAGTAAACCCTCTATTGTTGATGGATCTGCTGATGGATTTGAGCCATTGGAATTTAAGATTAACTGGACATTATTTAAGGAGTATTGAAGGGATTGAAGTTGATAGAGGGTCTTTTGAGCTTGATAGACGGAGAGAAGGTCAGGGTTTAGAGTTACCAAAATCAGATGGGAGTAATCGAAAACAGGGATTGTGAAATTCTCTATAGTGTTTCCTGCATCAAAAATTATAAAATCGAAAGTGTTGGAGAGAAAATCTACAATATTTTCGATTTTTTCTGGAATTATCTGGGTTGAAAAGGTGGGGTCATCAACATTTAGGGGAAGAAAGAAAAGTCCAGCTGGATGCTTTGCAAACTGGGTCTTTACAAGGTCTAAATTGAGGGGAAAATTCCTTGAGATAATTTTTGCTACTGAGACACCACCTTTTATGTCGAGAAGCTGGGAAAGATCAGAGCCAAATGAGGATGAGAAATCGCAGAGGAGAACATTTTTCTTTGTCTCAATTGCTATGTCAAGGGCAAGATTAGATGAAATTATGGATTTACCAACCCCTCCCTTTGCTCCAAAAAAAGTAATTATACCAGCTTTTCCCATTTTACCTGCTTAAAGCTCCTCCTCTTATTTCCTCCCATCTTAAAATTGGTTTCTTTATCTTTTTGTCGCCAACAAGGGATGTTCCGTAGTAATCTTCAATAGGTGGAACTGGAAGCTTATCAGCATAATTCTTTAAGACGAGGGTTAATTTTCCAACATTCTGTGCCATTATTAATCTCTGAGCGTCAGTCAATGTTGTAAGAAGAGTTACATTAGTGGGATACCTTCTTTCTCCTCCAATGTTAATTGTTGGAGATTCTCCTCCTCTTCTTTCTCTTTGTTCAAGAAGGAGATCCTCCCTTGTTGCCCTCTCCTTTCTCCATTCCACAGCAAGGACAGTGACATTTGTCATTAGGAGTTTTGTGAAAAATCCTGAAAATGGGCTTCCAGCTCCTTCTGCATATTCCACTGTCAAAAATATATCAACATTGGAACCAGGAGATACCTGTCCTGCAACAGAAGTTATTGCATCAACAGGAATAGTAACAGCCCTCATTCCTGTTGGAATTACAAAATCAAGACCAGCCCTTTCAAGGGTATCAGTTGAGGAGGAGGTAATTTGTGTTCCTGCTGGAAGGGGAACAATTGATACCCTTCCAATGACATCCTCGATCCTCTCAAATGCTTTTGGTTGCTTAAAATTCTCAGGGATTCCTTTAAGCTGGAGCATATCCTCTGTGATTATTGTCCTTGGCAGTATATCCTTTTTTGCAACAACAACATTTTTTACAGGTCCTGCTGAAGGTCCCATTGACCGAGAGAGGACAATGATTAAAATAAGAGCAAATATTGCTCCAACTATGGCAAGAATTACATTTGTCCTTTTCATTCTTTCCTCCTTTTAATCGATTCTAATCCCATAATATCCCCATACCAGTCTGCTGTCACCTATATCCCTGTTTAGTTCAATTTCTTCAACTCCAAAGGACTTTCCAAATGGGATTAAAACAGGGACTTTAACCTTTCTACTTGCATCTCCAACACCCTCATTTCCCGTGAATACAGATGTGAATATTCCTCCAACAGAACTTACTGCAGAGCCAATGCTACTGAGATCTAAACTGCCCAAGTTTGATATTAAATTTGATATTAAATCTATTGTGTCCATACTTAAAAGTTCAAAATCGAACTCATGGGGTTCAACAGAAATCATTCCATGATTCCTTGAGTAAACATGAGCCCACTGCATTCCTGTTACAGCAACTGTAAGCTGAACTATAATAGCTGAAGCAAT
>CAZFCI010000255.1:0-24502 GCA_964517525.1 uncultured Clostridia bacterium
GTAAAGCAGAGATTAAAAACAGACAAACAGAAGGGATAAGAGGAACAGAAATAAACTTTCTAAATAAGAAATAAGAAAAGGGTATTTGCAAAATTACGAAGGTCAATTTTACCAGGAAACTTTCAGTGGAAAGATAGAAAATTCGAAAAAGTAAAATCAAAATAATAAAGGAAGAAAGAAAAGCAATAAAGATTGAGAAAATCAAAAATAAAGGGAATGGAGATAAGAAATAAAATAGCCCACGACTTGTTCCGTTCACTATGGATTTGAGAAAGAATTGAAAAGTTAAAACAGGAATGGGAGTTAAAAATACCACAGGGATTAAGAACTTAAAACCCTTCCTTCTTTCCCTTAATTTTTCAAGAAAAGGGATTGCATCTCTAACCAGGAAAGCAAGAATTAAGAAGATGGTTAGAACTGACAAAAAAATATCAATGGGAGAATTGAAAAATTCTGAATTCGAGGATATGGCACTTAAATCAGGCCTTAAAAGTTTAAAATTTCTGAAAAATATTAATCTTTTTAAAAGAACCAATAAAAGGCGTATAATTAAAAGGAAAGGAATTAGAAGAAAATATCTGTTTTTTATAAAATGCTCTTGATATGAAATAATAATGAAAGCAAGGAGGAAGAAGAATAATATATAGAAGATCAACAAAAATAAATCCTTCCAGTAAGTTTTTATAAAAGTATCCGACAGGGAGGCTCCTTTAAAGATGGCTAATGTTCCTTCATCCTTTAGCTTAAATGGAGATGAAAGCTCTATTTTGTTGGCTTTTTTAATCAATGAATAATTTCTTTTATTGATATATTTTTTTTCGATTTTTTCCCTTTCCCGCCAGTCTACGAATTGAATCTCCACTCCACGCTTTCTGATTTTCCCGCTGAGATTCTTTATGAAAATCAATCTTTTTTTCTCTTTCCCGACAATCAACTCAGAGCTTAGAGCGAGAAAAGGAGTTTTGGTATCTTCTATGATAAAAACTCTTTTTTCTGGTATTGGATTGAAAGGGTTAAATACCTTACCGAGCCAGAAATCAATCTTTCCTTTGTCAATAAAGAAAATAACACCTTCATCTTCCCTCAGGAATCTTCTTGCAGTCTCAATTATTTCAAAGGTTGTAAATTTGTATGTTCCAGCTGATTCATTCAATTTTTTCAGCAGGGTTTTTTCTCTCTTTTCAAAACTTTCAATGAAATGCTCAAATTGTCTTTTTGTTTTTTCGATTTTCATTAGAATGAATTTTTCTTGTTTTGCTTTATAAATTTTAGTTATATTTTCAGGAAAGATCTGAGAAAATATTAAAAAAAGGAGAGAAAGGGCAATCAGGATGAAAAAAAATGTGTTTTTCGGACTAAACTTAGTCTTTCCTTTTTTCATTTAATCCCCTTTTACTTCGGAGATATACCATTGATTTTTTTCAAGACTCAATCGCATAAAAATGTTTATATTTTTTGTCTCTTCCATAATTTTATCAAATATCACCCATTCAATCCTGAGAACAATAGAGTTCCCTCCTTCAATTTTTTCTATTATCTTGAATTTTTTTGTCTCGAATTGATAAAAAATATTCTTGAACAAGGCTAAAATTTGGGATTTAGAGAGAAATCCGTAAACATGGAATGGAACAGAAATTTCAACATAAACTTTACTTTCATCAGGAAAGTATTTTTCAAGATTTTTTATTTCTCCTTTAGTAAAGGAATCCTCGAAGGCGGAAATTGAAAAACTTAAGAGTAAAGTTAAAAAAATACTCATAGGGACTCCGATTCATATTTTATAATTGTATGAACTTCGTAATTTTTCAGCATCTCTCTTCCTTTTAAAAAACTCAATTCTATTAAAAATCCTGCTCCGACAATCTCTCCTCCGAGGTTTTCAACAAGCTCTAAAGCCGCCTTAGCTGTCCCTCCTGTCGCTATAAGGTCATCTATGAGAACTACCCTATCCCCTTTCTGTATACTGTCTATGTGAATTTCCAGCGAATCCTCTCCATACTCCAATAAATATGTCTTTCTTATTGTTTTCCAGGGAAGTTTCCCTGGCTTTCTCACCGGGACAAGACCTGCTGAAAGATTTATAGCAACAACTGAGGAAAAAATAAAACCTCTCGACTCAATTCCTATGACTTTAGTGACTCCTCTTCCAATGAAAGGTTCTGTTAAGAGATCACAGGCTCTCTTAAATGCCAATGGTTCTTTCAAAAGAGTTGTTATGTCCCTAAAAATAATTCCCTTTTTTGGAAAATCAGGAATGCTTCTAATGTAATCTTTAAGTTCCATCTTCAAACCTCCATTAGTTTTATATTTTAAAGCATGGGAATTGTCAACAAAGAAATAGATTTTAAATATTTCATTCCATACAATTTATCACATTTTCAAAGTTAGAGCTAAAGAAATTAAGGATATTCTTAAAATAATCATCATGCATAAATTCTTTAAGACCAGCCCTTTCATAAATTGATTTTACTTTAAATGAATAGTTCATTTTATCAATATAAATGTAGTCTACAAAATTTTCAATTGCTCCAAAAAGATTCTCTGGTTTCATAGGGAGAAGAGGTCCTATGAAAACAGAGGTTTTAACCCCCTCTTTTTTTAGTTTTTGAAGGGCTAAGATTCTTGACTCTAAGGGGGGAGCGTAAGGTTCAAAAAGTTTCCTAATATTCTCATTGTCAGTTGTAATTGTTATTCCCACTTCACAATCTTCGAAACTTTTAAAAATATCTATATCCCTCAAAACAAGAGGAGATTTTGTAAGGATGTAAACAGGGAAGTTATTATCTGCCAATACTTTAAGGCATTTTCTTGTCAGACATGTCTTTGCTTCTATTGGCTGATAGGGATCAGTAACAGAACTAATCATCACAATTCCCTTTTTTGCGTAATGAACTTCCTTCCCAAGAATATCAATGAAATTATCTTTTATATCTACATAACTCCCCCACCTCTCATTCTTTCCCGTTTTTTTGATTATTAATTCAGCATAGCAGTATCTGCATGCATGCTGGCATCCACGATAAGGGTTAAGGCAGTATTGAACACCGTAAATTCTTGATTTATTGATGGCATTTTTAACCTTGATTCTGGAAATGGTTATTTTCATTATATATGGAGCTCCACAATGTCTCCATCCTCAAGAACTTGGGAACGATGAACCCTCTGACCATCGAATTTTCCTTTCCCCCATATCCTCGCATAGGAAAGCTTAGAGGCAAAATCTTTGTGGATCATAGAAGCGAGATCCTCTACTTTTGAGCCTTTTTTAAGAGTGAAAGGTGAAGAGAGATCTGGTTTCCCCCCCGGCTCCTTAGTATAAACCCTTATAATTTCAAGGATTTGGAAGCATCTTTCTCTTAAAAGTTCCAGATTTATCCCCTTTTCTACAGAGATGGGAATGAATTCAAACCTGTTTCCGAAAAATTCTTTTAAAATTGAAAGATTTTCTTCCGCTTCAGAAGTTTCGAATTTATTCCCAGCGATAATAGCTTTACAAAAATGAAAGGATGAGGGAGAATCTTTAAAATTTATACTTGCTAAAAAAATCCTTTTTTCCTCGAGTTTTCTTAGAACAGCATCCAATTCCTCAAGCACAAGAGTGCTCTGAAGGTCTATCAATACAACTGTTGCATCAGCATTTTTCACAATTTCATGCATGTAAGATTCATAAAAGGTCTCTGAAATGGATGGTGTATCAACCAGCTGTATCTGGATATTTTCATAGGGCATCATTCCAGCAAGGGGTTCCTTTGTTGTAAATGGGAAATCAGAAACTAAAGGCTTAGCTCTTGTAAGAACCGAAAGAAGCCTTGATTTTCCTGAATTTGGGGGTCCAATTATTGCAATCTGCCCTGCTCCAGTTTTCTTAATAAGATATGAAACAGAGTATTTTGTAGCTGGTTTTCTTGCGAGACTCTCCTTTAGTTTTGCAATCTTGCTTTTTATTTCTCCTATCAATTTTTCAGTTCCCTTGTGCTTTGGAATGACTGATAGAAGTTCCTCATAAACCTCTATCTTCTCTTCCGTGCTTTTAACCTCCCTTAATTTCTTCTCTACTTCAAAATATTCAGGGGGCAAATTTGCAGGCATTCTCTACCTCATTAAAAAACCATACCATATAAATTTTATCATAACTTCCTCAGTGTTAAGAATGATTGGAAATTTAGGAACATGATTCTATGGTGCTTGACAATTTTTAAAAAATAGATAAAAATATAATATGACGCGGGGTGGAGCAGTCAGGTAGCTCGTCGGGCTCATAACCCGGAGGTCGTTGGTTCAAATCCAACCCCCGCTACCAATTTTATTTTTATGAAAATTGTATTGATCGCAGTATTAGTATTATTGGTAATTGGAATTGTAGTCGTTTTCTTATTTGTTAGTTCATCTCCTAAATTTGAGCCTGAGTTTTTTGAATATTCTTATATTAACAAATATAGTTCTCCTGTGAATTTGTATGAGAGTTATGTTCAATTTCTTAAAACCAAGAATCAGAAGCTATGGGAGGAAATGATTGGAAGGAAGTTAAAAGAGAATGAAAAATTGCCAGAAATTCGATATCGAGGATTGCCACCAAGCATACAGGAATACAAAATAGAAAGGGAACATGCAACAATAGTTACAGATGATGGAGAAAGAATAGAGATGGATTTTTTGAAAGGCAGATGGGTTCTATCCCAGAAAAACTCCTCTTTTTACATAAGAAAATTCTTCAGAAGTTTGAAATCTTCAATAGAGGATTTAACAAAGAAATTAAAGGGTGAAAAAACAGAGAAAATTGTAGCCCCTTCTCAAAGATAACTCTCACCAACGAGAAGAGCAGTTTTTTAAAGGGGGATAAAGAGATAGAAAATCTGGAAGAAAGATTTAATTTAAATATCAAAGGGAAGATAAAATCTTAAAATTTTAACCTATTAAAATCATGAGGAAGTGTCAGAAATTTTTCCTTTACTCTTCTCTCGATTATTTATTATTTTCCCCCAGATCCATAGGAGTAAACCAATACATGCAAGAAGAGAGCCTTCATATCTTGCAAAGTAATGGAAAATCACAATACTCAATGCTATTATTCCAAGCCCGATAGCCTGTTTATCCTTCCCAGCTCTTAGATTTATTATTGATGTTTCACTATCTTTTTCAGAAATTGGGGAACCACACTTAGAACAATAAGGATGACTGGGATCCCATTTCTGGATGTTCCCGCATGTTTTGCAAAGGACATCCATCAATAAAAAATGGTGCCGAGGAGGGGACTCGAACCCCTACGGGCTTTCGCCCACTGACACCTCAAATCAGCGTGTCTACCTATTCCACCACCTCGGCACATTTCTATTTAGAATTTTTACCTGAGTTTGATGTCTGGGTAGTATTTGCTTTTGCCTTTCCAACCACAGAAGAAGGACCCTTTGAAGAAAATACCCACAGGGAAAGGGATGTTACCATAAAAAGGATGGCAAGCCCTGTTGTTATCTTTGAAAGAAGAGTTGCTGTGCCTCTTGGACCAAAAAGAGTTTGAGAACTAAACCCACCAAGAGCAGATAAATCAGCTTTTCTACCCGATTGAAGCAAAACAGTAATAATTAGAAGGATACAGATAATAACATGTAGTGCTATAAGAAGGCTTAACAAGTTTTTCCTCCTTTCTCTTTCCATGCTTTCAAGCCATTTTCAACAATTCCTTTAAAGGAATCTCCTTTAAGGGATGCGCCTCCTACTAAAAATCCATCAACATTTCTCATTTTTAAAAGGGAATATGCATTTTCCATTGTCACCGAACCACCATAAATTATTATAACATAATTTGATTTTTCAATTCCATAAATCTCCTTTAGAATATTTCTTATAAAAGAGTGAACTTCCTCAGCCTGTTCAGGTGTTGCATTTTTTCCTGTTCCTATTGCCCAGACAGGCTCATAGGCAATTACAGTTTTGAGGATTTCATCTTCATTGATCCCTTTAATTGAAGCTCTAAGTTGATTCTCAATAACTTTCATTGTTATCCCTTTTTCCCTTTCCTCAAGGGTTTCTCCAATACATATTATTGGACATAAACCGTGAAGCAGGGCAGACCTTACCTTTTTGTTTACAACTTCATCATTTTCTCCAAAATACTTCCTCCTTTCTGAATGCCCGATAATAACATAGGAACAGCCAATCTCTTTTAACATTAAAGGAGAAATTTCACCTGTAAATGCACCCTTTTCTTCCCAATGCATGTTTTGAGCTCCGAGCTTTATCTCTGTTCCCTCAATTTCTTTACTTATAAAGCAAAGATGGGTAAAGGGAGGGATGAGAACAATCACTCCGTGTCTAAAATCAAATAGGGATTTTTTCAATTCCTTTGCGAGCTCAATTCCTGCACTTATTCCTGGATTCATCTTCCAGTTTCCAGCAATAAAAGGCTTTTTCATTTTTTTGTCAAAACCTCTATTCCTGGGAGAGTTCCTTCAGAAATGTACTCAAGGGATGCACCTCCACCTGTTGAAATATGGGTAATTTTCCCTTCAACCCCTGCTTTTTTCACTGCAAGAACAGAATCCCCTCCACCAACAATAGAGATTGCTCCAGAATTTGCAACTGCTTTTGCAATTTCAAAAGTTCCTTTTGAGAAATCTTCTTTTTCAAAAACTCCCAGCGGACCATTCCAGAATATTGTCTTTGCATCCTTTATTATCATTGAAAATAGAGCTACTGTTTTATTACCTATGTCATAACCTGCATATTCTTGAGGGATAGGAGTCTTTGAAGTCTCTACTTCAAAACCTTCAAGTCCCTTTGAGATTACATGGTCAATAGGAAGAATTATTTCAACACCCTTCTTTTTCGCTTCATCTATCAAATTCTTAGCAATTTCAATACTCTCATTTTCGACAAGAGAATTTCCAACATCTTCTCCCATTGCCTTCAGAAAAGTGTAAGCCATCGCTCCACCAATCAAAATTTTATCAGCTTTTTGGATCAAACTTCTTAAAACGGGTATTTTATCTGAAACCTTTGCTCCTCCAATTATTGCTATAAAGGGTCTTTCTGGATTGGATATTACCATTCCAAGGTATTTTATTTCTTTCTCCATCAAAAAACCTGCAACGGATATAGGGACAAAATTTGCGATACCCACAACCGAGGCATGGGCTCTGTGGGAAGCTGCGAAGGCATCATTTACAAAAATATCGATTTTATAAGCAAGTTTCTGAGCAAATTCAGGCTTGTTCTCTGTCTCCTCCTTGTAAAATCTAATATTTTCAAGAAAAATGATATCTCCTTCTTTTAAATTTGATTTTTCCGCGTCAATTCTATCTCCAATGCAGTCATCCATTTGTCTAACTTTTAATCCAGAAATCTCTTCAAACCTTTTGGAAACAGGTTTCATTGAGAATTTCAAGTCAAATCCTTTTGGTCTTCCAAGATGGGAGGCACAAACTATTTTTGCTTTATTTTCAACAAGATATTGAATAGTAGGAAGGGCTTCTTTTATTCTTGTATCGTCAGTGATTCCTCCCTTCTCATCCTGAGGGACATTGAAATCCACTCTTAAAAATACATTTTTCCCCTTTAATGGAACATCCCTTATTGTGAGTCTGTCAATCATTAGAGTCTCTCCCCAACATATTTTATAAGATCCAGTAGCCTCATAGAATAGCCCCACTCATTGTCATACCATGCCATAACCTTAACAAGATTCATCTCTATCACATTAGTGGAAAGGGAATCAAAAATCGCAGAATGGGGATTCCTCATGAAGTCAACAGAAACAAGAGGTTCATCGCAGTATTGAATTATTCCTTTCATCTCTGATTCAGAAGCCTTTTTGAAAATTTCATTTACCTCTTCCTTTGTTGTTTCCTTCTCCACAACACATACAAGATCAATAAGGGAGACATTCGGGACAGGAACTCTTATTGCAATACCATCAAGTTTTCCTTTCAATTCAGGAAGGACAATCCCAACAGCCTTTGCAGCTCCTGTAGTTGTTGGAATCATAGAAACTGCAGCAGCTCTTGCTCTTCTGAGGTCTTTATGGGGAAGATCAAGGATTCTCTGGTCATTGGTGTAAGCATGGACAGTTGTCATGTTACCCTTTAATATTTTAAAATTTTTATGGAGAACATATGCCACTGGTGCAATGCAATTTGTTGTGCACGAAGCATTGGAAATTATGTTATGATTTTTCGGGTCGTAGTCCTTCTGATTTACTCCAATCACAACTGTAATGTCAGGATTTGTTGCTGGAGCTGAAATAATGACTTTTTTTGCCCCTCCTTTAAAATGTTTCTCAGCATCCTCCTTTTTTGTGAAGAGTCCTGTTGATTCTACAACAATATCCACTCCAAGGTCTTTCCATGGAAGATTTGAAGGATCCTTAACAGTTAGAACCTTTATTTCTTTTCCATTAACTAAAATTTTGTCTTCTTGTGCTTTTACATCAGCCTCAAAGGGTCCAAGAACTGAGTCATATTTTAGAAGATGGGCAAGGGTTTTTGCGTCTGTAATATCATTAACTGCTACAAATTCGATCTCTTTATAACCTGCCCTGAAAAGGTTCCTCCCTATCCTTCCGAAACCATTAATTCCTACCTTAAATCCCATTTTTCCTCCTTTTTTTGTGTTTTAGCTTATAAATTTACTCGATTATTTGGAAAAGGTCAACCCCAATTTAAAAATATCAGATTTTACTCTATAATTTCCTTTATGAATAAGAAACTTCTTGTGGCAACCTTCAATAGAGGGAAAGTTATTGAAATTAAGGAAATCCTTAAGGAAATACCTTTTGAAGTTATCAGTCTCCAGGAAATAGGTCTAAAGGATGAGTATGAGGAAATTGGTAGCTCATTCCTTGAGATTGCAAGAAATAAAGCAAATTACTGGTCAAAGATTACAAGTTTGCCTACCCTTGGAGAGGACTCCGGACTCGAGGTTCCTGTTCTTTCTGGAGCTCCTGGCATCTTTTCTGCAAGATATGCGGGAACAGGAAAGAATTCAGAGGAGAATATAAGGAAACTTTTAAAAGAGATGAACGGAATTCCCCTTGAGAGGAGGAAAGCTTACTTTAAATGTGCGGCTGCAATATCTAAGGAAGGAGAAATAATTTTTGAGACCATTGAGGAAGTTGAAGGGATTATCCTTGAAGAAAAAAGGGGAGAAGCAGGATTCGGTTATGACCCTGTTTTTTACTATCCTCCTCTAAGAAAAACCTTTGCTGAGCTATCTGTTGAAGAAAAAAATGAAGTTAGCCACAGGGGGAAAGCCCTTAAAAAAGTGAAAGAGTTTCTTTTAAAATTTGAAAACCTTATTTAACTGGTGGAACAATCCTTTCAGGCTCAGGGTAATCCTTTCCTTTTAGATCAAGTTTTATTGTTTTTATCACAGGAGGTTTAAGGGGTCTGTCCTTGTTATCCCTTGGCAGAGAAGCTATTTTGTGGGCAATCTCCATCCCTTTTATAACCTTTCCAAAAGCAGAGTATTTTCCATCAAGGTGCTTTGCTCTTCCAAGGGTTATGAAAAATTGACTTCCAGCACTATCTGGATTTGGTGTTCTTGCCATCCCGACTATACCTTCTTCAAAGGGTATGTCGTTAAATTCACCCTTTATGCTGTAGGATGGTCCACCTTCACCAGTTCCAAGAGGATCTCCTCCTTGAATTACAAATCCAGGAATAACTCTGTGGAAGATAACTCCATTGTAAAAACCACTATTTGCGAGATAAATGAAATTGTTGACAGTATTTGGAGCTTTTTCCGGATAAAGCTCAATAACTATTTCACTTCCATCTTCTAAAATAATCGTAGCTATTGGGTTTTGATTTTTTGACTTATCCTCAGAGAGGAGAAAGGTAGTGGATAGAATTAGAAAAATAACTACATACCTCAAATCTTTCCTCCTTAATCATCTATTTTATTAAATGAAATTCCTTCTGCCTCTCAAGAACCCACCTTATTTTCCCTTGAGAATCAAGGATTGCATCTTCTTCCTGTCCAATCCAGACTTCCTGCCCATCCCATTCAGGAACATTTGTTGTGATTGAAAGCTCAATAGAGAACCATGTATTAGGAAGGACAATGAGATCCCCTTTTCCTGGAATTCTTTCCTGCCTGTCCCAAAGACCTATTATTGGTCCTGCGCCATGCCCGTGATCCCCAACTGTATGGCAGTATATTGAACCATTTATTTTTTCCTTTCTCATTGCATTCAAGGAATCTTCGAGAATCTCATTACCCGTTCTTCCAGGTCTTATTCTCTCCATTACAATATCCTGAAGTCTGTTGGATAGGGAAAGGGCTTTCTTTATCCCTTCTGGAACTGATTTTTCGTTGTCTCTTAAAACATATCCCATATGCTGGGTGTCAGTGTTAAGACCCATGAGAGTAATTCCGAAGTCAACATGAAGAAGATCTCCTTTCTGTATTGTAATTTCCTTGGTCTCTGAGAGAAAATCTTCCCTTTTTATACCCTTTCTCTGAATTGTAAAAGTTGGTTGGAACCATACCTTTACTCCCAATTCCTTTGCCTTCTCTCTAAGCCACCATATAACATCCATATTTGTTGTTTTTCCAGGTTTGATAACCTCAGAGGAAAGGGCTCTTTTGATTAATGAGTGGGCAACCCTCATAAGATTTTCATAATAGGGTTCCATCTCAGGAATTCTTGTTGAAAGATATTCAACAGAAAGAAGCTCTGCTCTCACAATTCTCTTTAACCATTTCTCTCCAAGGGTATCTTGAAGAGCTTCCCATTCTCCAGCAGAAAGACCATCTGAAAAGGCATGGGTTCTTGAGATATTTACTGCAATGGTTGAAGGATTCCTTTCTTCAATAATTTTTTTAAGAAGAATCCATTGACTCTCCCCCCAAAGCTCCCTCTTTTCGGTTTCAGGATCTCTAAAAACCTTATAAAGACCTCCATGGGAGCCTCCTCCAAGGGCAAGTCGTTCAATTCCCTTTTCAGGACCCCTGTCATAAAAAACAAGAATTGTCCTCCTTCTTGCAGAAAAAGTATTCGGAGAAACAAGAGAGAAAAACACAGGATCCTCGTTGTACTCCCTGCATATAACAAGCCACATGGATACACCATACCTCCTCATTAAATCAGGAAGAACCTTTTCGAGTCTTATTTTTAGCCACTCTTGCTGAATCTCCGCTTGTTTTTTAAGGGGGGGTATAAATCTCTCCTCAGGATTGGCTCCAAAAATTAGATTAACAAAAATTAAAAGGGCTAAAAGAATAAATAACTTCTTCGCTCTTCCCATGATTCCTCTCCTCAAAAATTTCCTCATTCTTTTCTATACCAATCTGATTGAGAAAAGTCAAAGGAATTTTCAAAAAAATTCTGAATGAACTGCGTTGATAACTTTTTCTAAGGGCTCTTCTTTTATAATGAAATAATATGCAACTTCTGATGCTCCTCCTGACATCATTTCAATATTCACCCCCTCTCTTGCCACTGCTGAGAAAACCCTCCCTGCAATACCCTCTCTTCTTGAGATACCTTCACCAACAACAGCTACAAGAGCCATATTCTCTATTTTTTCAACTTTCTCTATCACTCCTCCTTCAAGAGATTTAAGGCATTTTAAGCTTTCCTCAGAGTCATTTCTGTCAATTATCAGATTTATACAGGTTTGGGATGTTATTATTGAGTAAATATTTATGTTCTTTTCTGAAAGCTTTTTCCCGATTTCAGAAATAATCCCAGGCTTGTAGCCAACTCCTGCTCCCTGAATTCTAAGGATGGAAATCTGGCGATTGTATGTGACGCTCTTTATAATGTCCTTTGTTTCATTCTTTTCATGGGTTATAAGAGTTCCATTTTTTTCAGGCTCTTTCATATTTTTTATAACAAGGGGGATATTTTTTAATGAAACAGGCTCAACAGTTCTTGGATGAAGAATTTTTGCTCCAAAATAGGAAAGCTCTGCTGTTTCATTATAGGAAAGCTTTTCAAGAAGCTTTGCATTTTTAACAATTTTTGGGTCAGCACTCATAAAACCATCCACATCTTTCCAGATTTGAAGAAGGGATGCGCCAAGGGCATAGGCAATCACTGAAGCTGAGTAATCAGAGCCATTCCTTCCAAATAAACTTACCTTACCTGATGGGGTGCAACCAAAATATCCAGTTACAACAGGAACAATTCCTATCTTTAAAACAGGAAGAAGATGTCTTTTTAAATTTTTCTCTGCCTCCTGAAGGTTAGCTGATGCATTGTCATAGGATTCATCAGTAATAATACCAATCTTGTCTGATTCAAAAGCCTCAGCTCTAACTCCTTCATTTTTAAGAATTCCAGAAAGCAAAAACGCTGAGAACCTTTCTCCGTAGCTCAGAATCATTGCCTTGACAGAATCTGTGATTTCTGATGTATAACATATCCCATATAAATTCTTCCTCAGTTTTTCAATCCTTGAACCAATCTCCTTTCTGACCGTAACTTTAATCTCATTTTTAACGATTCCTTTCTCGCATATTTCAAAATGGACATCCTTTATTTTTTCAACTATTCTGTCTATCTCCCTTTCTGAAATCAGTGCCTTCTTCATAGCCTCGATTAGAAGATCTGTTACACCATAGACTGCGGATACAACTATTACTAATTTTTCTTTTTCAGATTTGACAATTTGAGCGACATCGAAGAAATCCTTTTCGTCCCTAAGACATCCTCCACCAAATTTCATAACCTTCATTTTTAACCCCCTATGATTCGCTTAAAATAGGCGAACTCAGCATTGAGGATACTCCCTCCTGCTGAGCCTCTAATTAGATTGTTTACGAGAAGGAAAAAACTCAGATATTTCCCTTTTTTCCTTATTCTACCAATGCTAATAGCCATCCCCTTTGCCCTTTCAGGGAATCCAGCTTCTGAATCAATTTCTGGCTGAGGTCTGTCTTCTTCGATTCTGACTATCAATGGACTTTCTGGTGCGGTGGGAAGATTCAAATTCTGAGGCTCACCTTTGAAACTTTTGAATCTTTCAAAAATTTCCTCAAGGGTAAAATCTCTCTCCAGCTCTACCAAAACACTTTCAAGATGTCCTATTTTTGTGGGAATCCTGCAACAGTTAACAAACATTTCTACTTCCAGATTCTCAATGGAATTTTCTTTAAGAATTCCCAGAATTTTCCTTGTTTCTCGCTCCACCTTCTCTTCTTCATCCTTTATGAATGGGATAGCATTACCCAATATATCCATTGATGGAAGCCCTCTTCTTCCTGCCCCTGATACTGACTGGTAAGAGTTCATAAATATTTTTTTAATTCCAAAATCAAGTAGGGGTTTTAGAGCGAGGACAAGACCTGATGTTGTGCAGTTGGAATTGGTGATTATAAAACCTCCAAATTTCTTTTTTTGTGCTTCTGCAAGTTTAATATGGTCTGGATTTATCTCAGGAATTAGAATTGGAACAATTTCATCCATTCTATTGGAGCTTGAGTTGGAAAATACAAATACTCCATTTTTCATAAGATTCTTTTCTATATCGGATGCAATTGATGAAGGGAGAGCAGAGAAGACCACTTTTACTCCAGAATCCAAAATATTCTCCACTGATGTGACTTCAATAACCATTTCCATTAACTCTTTTGGAATATCTTCTGATAGCATCCATTTAACTGATTCGCCAAACTTTCTCTTTGCCGATTTTTCAGAGGCTGTGAGGAGCTTTATTTCAAAGAAAGGGTGGTTTAGTAGCAGTTTGACAAAGTATTGACCAACCAGTCCGGTACAACCAAGAACAGCACAGGGAATTTTGTCCATCCTAAACACCTCCTTATATTGGTTTGATTCTATAGATTGATGTTTGACAGATAGTTAATGAAACAGCACCAGTCAAAGGATCGTTGGGCTGTCCCTCATGAATTGTTTTTGTTTCAAACTTCATCTTTCACCTCCATTTTTTTCAGAATTTTATCAATTTTATTTTCAAGTTCCTCTATTTTTTTATTAATGTTTAATAGATCTTCATAAGTAAGAGAGAAAGGATAAAGCTCCCTTTCTCTTGCTGTTATTATTCTTCCAGGAGCAGAGAGAACAACTGAGTTTTCAGGAACATTTTTTATAACAATTGCACCAGATGAAATTTTTGAGCCGTCTCCTATTTTTACAGGACCTATAATTTTTGCTCCAGCTCCAATTATTACTCTATTTCCTATTTTAGGATGTCTGTCACCCTTACATGGTTTTATAGCTCCAAGAGTTACTCCATGATAGATAATAACTTCGTCTCCAATTTCTGAGGTTTCTCCAATAACAACTCCTGAGCCATGGTCTATGAAAACCTTCCTTCCGATTTTTGCTCCTGGATGGATCTCAATTCCAGTGAATATCCTTGTTAAATAAGAAATAAATCGAGCTAAAAATTTAAAATTCTTTGACCAGAGGAAGTGGGAAATTCTGTGCAAGAGAATAGCATGGAAACCAGGATAAAGAAGTAATATCTCTACGGAATTCCTTGCTGCTGGATCGTTGTTCTTTATAAATTCAATTTCTTCCTTAAGCCTTTTGATTATCTTCATTTTCTTCCTCTTTAAAGAGATCGGTGGAAAGGTATCTTTCTGCTGTATCGGGGAAAACTGTGACTATTATTTTCCCTCTATTTTCTTCTCTTTTTGCAATTTCAAGGGTAGCAACCATTGCAGCACCTGAGGAGATACCAACAAACAAACCTTCCTCCTTCGCAAGCCTTCTCGCCATCTTTATTGCATCCTCATCCTCAACTTTTATAATTTCGTCAATAATATCTCTGTTAAGGATTTCCGGAATAAATCCAGCACCAATACCTTGAATTTTGTGGGGAGAGGGTTGACCACCTGAAATAACAGGAGAACGAGCTGGCTCTACCGCAACAATTTTGACCCCTTTCTTCTTCTCTTTCAAGAATGAACCTACTCCTGTTATTGTTCCACCTGTTCCAACTCCTGCAACAAAAATATCTATAAGCCCATCAGTATCATTCCATATTTCTATTGCAGTTGTTTCTCTATGAATTTGAGGGTTAGCTGGGTTTGAAAATTGAGATGGTATAAAGGCTTTAAACTCCATTGCAAGTTCGTTTGCCTTTTCAACTGCTCCCCTCATTCCTTTTTCAGCTGGTGTAAGGACTGTTTCTGCTCCAAGAAATTTGAGAACCTTTCTCCTTTCAACACTCATGCTCTCAGGCATAACAGCGATGAATTTATAACCTTTTACAGCACAAACAAATGCAAGGGCAATTCCAGTGTTACCGCTTGTTGGTTCAATAATCAAAGTGTCCTTCTCAATTAACCCCTTCCTTTCCGCATCTTCAATCATGGCAACTCCAATTCTATCCTTTACAGAGCTTAAAGGATTAAAAAATTCAAGCTTTGCGAAAATTTCAACATCAAAATTTTTGCAGATCTTATTTATTTTAACTAAGGGAGTTTTTCCAATAAGTTTTGTGATATCAGTGTAAAATCTCATAAGAACCTCCTTACCATGTTGTTATTAATTCATAAGGGACTGGAGTTTCGATAAATTCAGGTAGATTACCTCCCAATCCAACCAAATTACCTATAACTACAATAACTCCTTCAATTCCATGGATTAGAAACCTATTAATGGCTCTCTCAATTTTATCCGGATCTTCTTCATCTATTGAGTTACAGAGGGCTGTTGCTACAGCATCTGCGAGAATTGGATCTTCTGAAATTACTGTAACCGAGTCAGCCTTTCCAAAACTTAAAGAGTGCCCCATTCTACCTGAGGATGTGCAAACTCCAATTATTGAATTTTTTGGTTTAAATCTTAATCCGAGATTTTTAACCTTCTCGCCTGAATAAATCCCAATTATTACAGGTTCACTAATGAACATTGCAATATCTCCTCCATTTTCAAAAATCACATGTTTCGCTCCTTCTTTTACCATTTCCCTTACTGCGAAATAGGAGATTGCTCCAGCAACAGAAGCCATTGGACCTACTCCAGCTCTAAAGGATGCCTTTGCCATTCTCTTTACTATTTCTGGAGAATTATCTGAAACAAAGATAGGTTTAAGGGAGTGGAGAAAATCGGGATTTTTTGAAATGTAGCTTTCAAGGAATTCCCTTTGCTTTGCCACTTCCCTCTCTGCAATTGGGAAAAATTTCTCTTCAGCAATTACTGTTGCAACTGTCTCCTTTACCTTTAGTTTGAATCTCTTCAAACTCATTTATTGCCTCACATTCAAAGCTTTAACTGGGCAGGCATCAACGCATATTCCGCAGGAAATACAGGACTCTTGGTCAAGGATTATCTTCCAGTTTTCATCCACTGAGAAAAGATTTAGAGGGCAGATTGATAGACATTGTCCACAATTTATACAAATTGAATCATCTTTTATAACTTTTTTATCTTCTGGAACTTGGGGTTCTCTTCTGACAAAAATTTCAGCCTTTTTTTGTTTTTCTGCCAAAGGTTTTGAGGAGCCTTTAGTCGAAAGTCTCTCAACAGGCATCGTTAAAAGGAATTCTCCATTTTCAATTTTTTCTTTGAGAATTTGAGCTATCTTTTTAGCCATATAAATACTTGAAAGAGGTGAAGTTTTAACCCTTTTCCCATTTATTTCTACATATCCTGACTTAAGCTCCTTATAACTAACTCTTTTAATTACAGGTCTATTCCTTGACTGGATACCGTAATCGACAATGTTTGTAAATATTTCTTCATCGGAAATCCCTGTTTTTCTTGCAATTCCTTCATTTAGAACAGGAATTGGAACCCCTATTCCAACATAGAGAGTACAGCCATATCCTTCGAAAACCGCAGCCCTCAAAAATTCTGGAGACATGTTCTTTAAATCTCCTTTTACCATAAGGGTTGCAAAACCTGTCTCAGGAGAATGTTGTGTTCCATAACCCACAACATAGCCTTCTCCACCGCAGAGGAATATTCTTGTTCCAATTCCAATGGTTTCAAAGTCTGGATCGTTCATTAGAGGGGAGAGCTCTCCAGAGCCTGAGAAGGTAATATTGCCCATTTCAGGAAGGAGTTTTCCCATATAGGTATAAAGGATCTTCTGACTTGAATTTATTGCTGAATTATACCTCTGATAAGAATTTCTTGGATTTAGCATGATAGCCTGGTTCAACTCTTCAAGGGTAATAACTGTCTCAATTTTCTTCCTTGGATAACAATCTGTTCCATATGCCTCTGCCCTTAAATTAATTTCCCTCCCCCTTAAAAGATCCTCTATTACATGCGCTCCCCCATATTTTATATGAAGTTTCTCCGATGGCTCTGTGGCTCCGATGTAGGCATCAACAGCTGCAATCCCAGTATAAGCAGGAACATCATTTAGCCAGACCTTTGTCATTTTTATAGGTGGGTCAGAATGCCCAAAATTAAGAAAGACACCAGAGGAGCACATTGCACCAAAGGTTGCTGTTGTTACAACATCAATCTCTTTAAAAGCTCTCTTCTCACCTATTTCCTTAACAATTTTTGTCATTTCATCGGCTGATACTACAACAGCCTTCCCATTTTTTATCCTTTTGTTTATCTCTTCTATTGTTTTGAATTTCATATAACCTCCTTTAAACGAAATTATAAATTTCTCTTTCTTTGGGGAATTATCCGAGCACAGGGATTTTTAAAGGATTGATGAAGATACCGAGCTACAGGAGCTTATACCCTCGAGCCCTGTGCTCGGCAACACATTATCATAGATGTGGTTATTTCGATGATTTTGGAGGGAGATACTTTTATTCCTTTAGGTTCATAATTTGTTTCTATTAAAAATTCAATTTTCATTTTGAAATTTTATTTTATCAGAAATATAGCAATTGTCAAATAGCCGAATTGCATGGAGGAATTAAAGATTAGTTTATTCTTGGCTTTCTTTTATTTAGATTGTATAATCAATATACTAATGAGAAAACTAATTTCAACTTTTTCAGAAAGAGAATACCCTTTTGAAAGCTTAAACGAATTTTCGGATTCGGGAGAATCTCTTGAAGTCTATATCCCTGAGATTGAGAATGCTAAGATAAGGAATGGGAAGTTTTTATGGGAAAGATTCAGGGATTTTCTCCCCTTCAAATTCCTTGATCCTGAATGCTCCCTTGGAGAGGGCGGGACACCACTTGTCAAGGCTGGAAAGAGATTGCAAGAATTTACCGGGATAAAAAACCTGTGGATAAAGAATGAAGCTCAGAACCCAACAGGAAGTTTTAAGGATAGGGGCTCTCTAACAACAATTTTTATGGCAAAGGAGATGGGGGAGGAGTTCACCGTAACTGTCTCAACTGGGAATATGGGGCATTCAATTTCTGCATACGGAGCAAGGGCAGGAGTTAAGGTAATAGTCTTTTTACCTGAATTTGTCCCTCAGGAGAAGTTATTATCGATGGCTATTCATGGAGCGATAATAGTTAGAGTTAAAGCAGATGATTACTCAGTTATGAAAAAGAGAGTGCTTGAATTATCAAATAAGTATAATATAAGAATCGTTTCAGGAAATAATCCCATAAGGGTTGAAGGCTATAAACTTGAATCCTTTGAAATGTTCGAGCAAATGGAAGGGAATGTCCCTGATTACATTGCTGTTCCCACATCAGCATGCGGACACATTAGAGGAATCTTTAAAGGATACCGAGAACTTTTTCAGGCAGGACTAACAAACAAACTTCCTAAAATGATTGTAGTCCAGGCAAAAAACAATTCTCCAATTGTAAAAGCAATCAAAATGGGACTTGACCATATAATCCCTTTCAAAAATTTCCATACCATTGCTGAAGCTATTACTTCAGGAGATCCACCTGGAGGAGATGAGATTGTCCTTAAAGCAAAGAAATATGGATGGCTTGCTGAGGATGTGGAGGAGGAAGAGATTTTAGAATCCCAGAAAATGCTTGCCTCTTCAGGGTTCTTTGTCGAACCTTCTTCAGCAACAACTCTCTATGCAATTAAAAAATTGAGAGAAAACAAAAAAATAAGTGAAGAGGAGATGGTAGTCATCGTTCTTACAGGCTCTGGTTTAAAACAATTTGAGGCTATAAAGGATTATAAGTTTAAAATCTTTGAGAGCAATACAGATAAGATTGAAAAAGATTTAGGTTATATTATTGGCTAATGAAAAATTATCGAAATTGAACTTGGTATTTCTAAATGTTAAACTATTGACATGTTAAGGAGAGAGTAATGAAAATAAAAATAAAATTGCCTAACATGAATTGTCAAGGTTGCGTTAAAAGAATTGAAAGTCTTATGAAAGGTATTAATGGCATCAAAAGTTTCAAAGTTGAGTTATCAACTAAATCAGCTGAAATTGAAGGTGATTTTGACAAAATTCTGCTCTTAGAAAGATTAAAAGAGATTGGTTATCCTCCAGAGGAAATCGAATCTTAGGTGAAAATGAAAGATTTAAAACCTCTAAAAACCCTTATAAGTTTCAATGATGCAATGAAGATTTTACTTTCCCATGCTAAAAATGTTCAAGATGTTGAGTTAGTTTCAATTGAGGAAGCTAATGGAAGGGTTCTATCAGAAGAGGTAATGGCTCCAATAGATGTTCCTCATTTTGACCGCTCAGCAATGGATGGTTATGCAGTTAAAGCTGAGGATACCTTCGGCGCCTCCCTTCATAATCCTGTTACCCTTGAACTTTCTGGCTCAGTTTTTCCTGGAGAGATTCCAGATGCAATTGTGGAAAAGGGAAAATGTTTTAAAGTTTCTACTGGAGCCATGATACCAGAGGGTGCAGATTCTGTTGTAATTTTAGAAGAAACAGAGACTGTTGAAAAAAAAGTTTTTGTCTATAAACCTGTTTTTCCTGGAGCTAATATAACAAAGAAAGGTGCGGATATTAAAAAAGGCACTAAAATTATATCTAAGGGTTGTTATCTAACTCCCTCAAAGATTGGTGCTATCGCATCCCTTGGATTAAAAAAAATAAAAGTTTTCAGAAAACCTAAAATAGCACTTATTCCCACTGGAAATGAAATAATATTACCTGGTGAGAATCTTCAGATGGGAAAAGTCTATAATATAAACACTTTTGCCCTTTCTGCCCTTATTAAAGAGAATGGTTGCATCCCTATCGTATTCCCTCTTTGTCCTGATGAAAATAATGAGCTGAGAAAAAGATTGAAGGAAGCTCTTAACTATGATCTCATTGTAATTATTGGTGGTAGCTCTGTCGGAGAGAGGGATATTGTAATGGATGTATTGATGGAAATCGGGGAAATTCTCTTCCATGGAATCGCTGTTAAACCTGGTAAACCTACTCTTGGAGCTGTTGTAGAGGAAAAACTTGTAATAGGGATGCCAGGCCACCCTACTTCCTGTCTATCTAATGGATACATGATTCTTCTTCCAATTTTAAGAAAGATTGCAAATCTCCCTCCTAAAAATTTCCAAATTGTGAAGGGGAAACTAAGCAAAAGAATTTCAGTTACCCTTGGAAGAATGCAATTTTTGTCTGTTAAATTAAATGGCGAAGAAGTCATTCCTGTTTTCAAAGAATCAGGGACAATAACATCAATGGCAGAAGCTGATGGTTATATTGAGATACCTGGAAATAAAGAGCTTATAGAAAGAGGTGAGGAAGTAGAAGTAAAAATTTTTTAAAATAAACGAGGAGGAAATATGAAAAAGTTCTATCTTTATTTTATTCTATTTCTTATACTTTTGTTAGTTGCGATTTACATATGGAAGAGCTTCCAAATAAGAGGTATTAAAAAAGAAATGGAGGAACAGAAAATTACCCTTACAAAAAGAGCCCAAAATATTTTTGATTTGAAGTCCAAAGATTTTCTAAATCTTGTTGTAATCCCCCTTTGCTGGGCGGTTCAAAAAGAGATGGTTTCTGAAAACTATGGAATAATTGACAGCTATTTTATCGAGCTTGTGAAAAAACCAAATATGAAACTTATTCTTTTATCCAATATGGATGGGAAAGTCTTAGTTTCTACTGATAAAAGCTTAGAGGGTAAGGAAGTATTTTCTGTTATTCCAATGGAACTAATGAATTTAAGCTCAATAAAAGTGGACGAAGATATTAATGAGAATATAAGAGTTGTTGCTCCAATATTCAATCTGAACCAGAAGATTGGTGTTCTCATCATGATTTACAAAAAAGAAAAAATTAGCTTTGAAGAAAAAGGTTAAAAAAAGAGCGCTGGGTCGATAGCTCCCAAGTTTAGAAACTTAGAAGTTAGGAAAAGAGAAAGCAAGTAAATTTTTGGCTTAAAAAAATCTTACAATATTATGCTAAAATTTTATGCTTGACAAATACTAAAAATTTTCCTATATTTATATATGGAATAATTTTTAAGGAGGTTTTAAAATGGGAAAGGTAATTGGCATTGACCTTGGAACTACAAACTCTGTTGTAGCTGTTATGGAGGGGAAGGATGTTAAGGTTATATTAAATCAGGAGGGGAGTAGGCTGACTCCCTCAGTTGTAGCTTTTACAAAGGATGGAGAGAGACTCGTTGGACAGGTTGCAAAAAGGCAGGCTATAACGAATCCGTTAAATACAATATATTCCATAAAAAGATTTATGGGAAGAAGATACGAAGAGGTTCAAGAAGAAATTAGGATGGTTCCCTACAAAGTTGTTCGAGGACCTCATGATGATGCAAGAGTGGAAGTTATGGGTAAAATTTATTCGCCTCCGGAAATCTCTGCTATGATCCTCACAAAGCTCAAGCAGGCAGCTGAAGATTATCTTGGAGAAAAGGTTACAGATGCAGTAATAACAGTTCCTGCCTACTTCAACGATGCTCAACGCCAGGCAACAAAGGATGCGGGAATAATAGCAGGTTTGAATGTGAGAAGAATAATTAATGAGCCAACAGCTTCTGCCCTTGCATATGGACTCGACAAAAAGAAAGACCAGATAATTGCTGTTTATGACTTTGGAGGAGGTACATTCGATATTTCTATCCTTGAAGTAGGAGAAGGTGTTATAGAGGTAAAAGCAACAAATGGTGATACTCATCTTGGCGGAGATAACATTGACCAGAGGATAATTGACTGGATGGTTGAAGAATTCAAAAAGGAATATGGAATAGACCTTTCAAAGGATCCGATGGCTATGCAGAGACTTAAGGAGGCTGCAGAAAAAGCAAAAATCGAACTCAGCTCCGCGCTTGAAACAGAGATCAATCTCCCCTTTATAACTGCTGATGCTTCAGGACCAAAGCATCTTTTGATGAAGCTTACAAGGTCAAAACTTGAATCTATGATTGAAGACCTTCTACAAAGAACTATGGGTCCTGTAAGACAGGCTCTCGAAGATGCAAAGTTAAAGCCACATCAGATTGATGAGGTTGTTCTTGTTGGTGGCTCAACAAGAATACCAAGGGTTCAGCAACTTGTGAGAGATTTCTTTGGCAAAGAGCCTAACAAATCAGTAAATCCTGATGAGGTTGTTGCAGTAGGTGCGGCAATTCAGGGAGCTGTTCTTGCAGGAGAGATGAAAGATATTCTCCTTCTTGATGTAACTCCTCTTTCTCTTGGGGTTGAAACCCTTGGTGGAATATTCACAAAGATTGTCGAAAGAAACACAACAATTCCAACCCGTAAATCTGAAATATTCACAACTGCTGAGGATAATCAGACTCAGGTAGAGATTCATGTCCTTCAAGGAGAAAGGGAAATGGCAAAAGACAATAGAACCCTTGGAAGATTTCATCTTGTAGGAATTCCTCCCGCACCAAGAGGGGTCCCTCAGATAGAAGTTACATTTGACATCGATGCCAATGGAATCTTAAATGTTTCTGCTAAAGATCTTGCTACAGGTAAATCCCAGGCAATAACTATTACAGCATCAAGCGGTTTAAATAAAGAAGAAATAGAGAAAATGGTAAAGGATGCAGAACTCCACAGAGAGGAGGATAAGAAAAAGAGGGAAATTGTTGAAATGAGGAACAAAGTGGATGCCCTTGCCTATGAGCTCGACAAAAATATAAGGGAGAACAGAGATAAATTTCCATCTAACCTCATATCAGAAGCTGAGTCTGCGGTGAAAGATGCTAAATCAGCTATGGATTCAAATGATAGGGATAGACTCCAGCAGACTATTAATAATCTGACAAGAATCTCCCATCAGGTAGCCCAGATTCTTTATCAGCAAGCTGCTTCCCAGAGAGCTTCCCAATCCTCTTCTCAATCCACTTCAGGTACAGGTAAAGATGGCTCTTCAAAGGAAGAGGTTATTGATGCAGAATACGAAGATACGAGCAAGCAATAAAATGGAATCCATTAATTAAAGGGATATTTTCTAATTAAGGGAAAAAATGAAGGTTATAGAGGTTTCCTCCTTATCAAAGGAGGAGATGATAGATATAACCCATATTGTGGCAAAAATAGTCCAAGATGAAAAAATTGAAAATGGAATTTGTTTAATTTACACTCCCCACACAACAGCTGGAATAATAATAAATGAAAATGCTGACCCTGATGTGAGAAGGGATATATTAATGATGCTGAAAAAATTAGTTCCAGAATCTCTTCCCTACTCTCATACAGAGGGGAACTCACCTGCTCACATAAAAAGTGCAATTATTGGCAACTCAAGAATTGTTCCAATAAACAAAGGGAGACTTTCCCTCGGCACATGGGAGGGCATATTTTTCTGTGAATTCGATGGTCCAAGAAAAAGAAAGGTCTATTTAGAGGTTTTGGGAAGGGAGAGATAGAAATCTCTCTTTTCTGTATTCTCTGCATCTGGTAAACTTAATTTTGAAAGGAGAAACATGAAAGGGAAGCATAAATTATATTTTTTACTGATTTTTACCTTTCTTCTGAATATTTCGTATCCTAAGGGACTAATGGATTTACCTCCTCAAAATGCAAAGGAAGTTGCCAAAGGGAATAATCAGTTTAGCCTCGAGTTATACTCAAATATATCAAAAAAGGAGAAGGGGAACATATTCTTTTCTCCCTTTAGCATTTGTTCTGCATTTGCAATGGTATATGAAGGAGCTGACGGTAAAACAGCTGAAGAGATTAGCTCTGTTTTTAATTTTCAGAAGGAAAGCAAAGAGAGATGGAAGAATTGGGAATTAATTTTAAATAGCATCAATAAGAAGAGTAAGAAATATGAACTTTTTACTGCCAATGCTTTATGGATTCAGGAGGGTTTTAAAATCCTGCCTGAATACAAAAGAGTGATTGAGGAGTACTATAAGGGAACTGTTTCAAATCTTGATTTTGCAGGTAAAACTGAGAATGCAAGATTAGAAATAAATAGATGGGTTGAGGAAAAAACTAATAAAAAAATAAGGAATCTATTTTATCCAGGCTCATTGAATCAGTTAACCAAACTAGTTCTTACCAATGCTATATATTTCAAAGGTGAATGGTTGAAACAATTTGATAAGAATGAGACAAGGGATGAGGATTTTCGAGTAAGTAAGGAAAGGATTGTTAAAGTTCCGATGATGAGAATAGAAGGACAGAATGCAAGATTTAATTATTCAGAAATGGAAGATTTGCAAATTCTTGAGATGGATTATAAAGGGAATGAATTGTCAATGATTGTTCTCTTACCAAAAAAAGATATAGAAG
>CAZFCI010000256.1:0-3708 GCA_964517525.1 uncultured Clostridia bacterium
GGAGAAATCCCATAATATTTTATCATCTTTCTATGAAAATTTGTAGCATAACCTTTGTTTATTTTCAAATTATACTGGGGGAAATAATTATGCAAATTCTTTAAAGTGAAATCCCTTACCACCTTTGCCACTATGGAAGCGCATGCAATCGAATAAACAAGCCTGTCTCCCTTTATAACCCCCAATTGCGGAGTCTCAAGCCCTTGTATGAACTCTCCATCCACGAGAATAAAATCGGGTTTTACATCCAGAGCTTCGATTGCCCTCCTCATAGCTGCAAAGGTGGCATTTCTTATGTTAATCTCCTCTATTTCTACATTTGAGGCTACTCCAATTCCAATATCAATTGATCTTTCCAAAATTTCTAACATTAGCTTCTCTCTTCTTTTTTGGCTTAAAAGCTTCGAATCCCTTACTTCATTAATCCATTCATCAATAATTATAGCACAACTAACCACTGGTCCAAAAAGAGCACCCTTCCCTACTTCATCCACTCCAGCAATAGTTTTGATCCCATTCTTTCGAAATGCGAGCTCAAGAGGCAAGAAAAAATTGGGCAAATCGAAAAACCTTTTTAAATTTCCTCTTTTAGTCTCGCTGCTTTCCCTTTAAGTTTTCTCAAGTAATAGAGTTTTGCTCTTCTTACCTTTCCCCTTTTAACAATTTCAATTTTCTCAATGGAAGGACTTGCAAATGGAAATATTCTTTCAACACCTATTCCAAAAGAGATTTTTCTAACTGTGAATGTCTTTCCATTTCCCTTTCCTCTTATGGCAATAACAACCCCTTGAAAAATCTGAATCCTTTCCTTATCAGCTTCTTTTACTTTTATATAGACCTTTATGGTGTCCCCTGCTTTAAAATTTGGAAAATCCCTTCTTATTTCTCCAAAATTCATATTCATTCCGTTCATTTCTAACCTCTTTATTAGACCATAGTATCTCAGGTCTTAATCTTTTTTATAATACTTTTTTGTTCTTCTGTCAATTCAATCCTTTCTAATAGATCGGGTCTTTTTTTAAGGGTATTTTCAATTGCTTTGTCCTTCTGCCATTTTCTTATTTTCTCATGGTCTCCGGAGAGAAGAATCTCAGGGACCAAAAACCCCCTGAAGTCCCTTGGTTTTGTGTACCTTGGATAATCCAATATACCTGAAAAAAAGGAATCTTTTCGAATCGATTCCTCTTTCCCTACCACACCTGGTATTAGCCTTGCCACAGCTTCTATGACTACCATAGCAGGAATCTCACCGCCAGAAAGGATGTAATCGCCTATGGAAATTTCCTCATCGATTAAATGCTCCTTTATCCTTTCGTCTACCCCCTCATATCTTCCACAAATTAAGATAATCTGAGAAAATTTTGAAAGCCTAACGGCAATTTCCTGGTTAAAAAGCGTTCCTTGAGGTGAAAGAAGAATGGTAAGAGAGGAATTCCCGGTTTTTATCAATTCAACAGCATTAAAAACAGGTTCTGGCATTAGAATCATCCCCGTCTCCTCCCCATAGGGTTTATCGTCTACCTTTCTGTGTTTGTCTGTGGAATAATCTCTCAAATTGTGGATCTTTACTTCAATTATTCCTTTTTTTAGAGCTCTTCCTAAAATACCAAAATTGAGGAAATCCCTGAAAAAATCAGGAAATATTGTAATTACATCAAATCTCATTCAGATCAAGGAGACCATCAGGAGGGTCGATTACAATTCTTTTGCCTTCTATATCCACTGAATAACAAATGCTTTTTGCAAATGGAATGAGAATTTCTCCTTTCTCTCCAGATACAACAAGAAGTGTGCTTTCTCCCATTTCCCACACATAATCTACTATCCCAAGTTCCTTTCCATCCTTCAAAAAAATTTGACATCCCTCCAGATCATGTAAGTAAAAGTATCCATTGGGGAGAAAGTAAATCTCATCCTCTGGAATCTCCATTTCCGTTGAGCGGAACCTCTCTGCATCCTTTATCGAGTTTACCCCCTCTAATTTAATCACAATTTTTTTTGCAAAAAATCTTATTCTTTCTATTCTATAACTCTTAAAACCTATAAAAATCTCCTTTAATTTTGAGAACCTTTCAGGGAAGGGAGAGTAACTCTCAATTTCTAATTCGCCCTCCCTCCCCCAGGGTCCTCTAATCTTTCCTATTTTAATCAATTAGGAGGATTTTTCCAGGATCTCCAGATTGAATCTTCTCCTTTGCTTCATTCCAGCTGCACCAAGAATCGTTCTTATAGCCCTTGCAGTTCTTCCCTGCTTACCAATTACCTTCCCAAGATCTTCGGGAGCCACCTTGAGCTCAAGGATGGTTGTTTGTTCTCCCTCGAGTTGGGAAACATGAACCCTTTCAGGGTGGTCAACCAAAGCTTTTGCGATCATCTCAACAAGTTCTCTCACTTTAACCTCCGTCAAAGAATTTTATTTTAAGTAATTTTTTCCCTCTTTAAAAGTTTTAAAACTGATTGTGAAGGTTGAGCACCTTTCCTAATTAGTTCAAGAACCTTATCCTTATCTATCTTCAAAAGAGCAGGTTCCTTTTTAGGATCATAATACCCTAAAAAATCAATTGCTCTGCTTTCCCTTGGAGATTTAGAATCAATAGCAACTATCCTGTAAAATGGCCTCTTTTTAGCTCCGAAACGCATCAATCTGATCCTTAACACTTTTCCTCCTCATTTTTTATTTTTATAATAAAATTATCTCTTTGTCAAATCCAAATAAAAAGTTTTAGAGGTGTTTCACTTCCCATCCAGATTTTGTTAACTTTTCGAGGATGAACTTTCTGTGACACCTTAAATAAAAACCTTCAGCACAAAGTATTACTGTTCTTTTTTTCATTGCTAAATTCTCAAGCTCTTCAATCCCTTGAGAAAAAGTTTCTGTTTTGCTCCATTCTTCATATCCTCCTTTCCTGAATCCGCCTAATTTTTCTCCCATCCATAAGTATTCAATACCCTCTTTTGAAAGATATTCCTTCATGGTCTCCATGTTAAAATGAGGAAATTTTTTAGATCGAGGAAACCTTCTTACATCTACAACTATTTCAATGGAATGTCTTTTAAGAATTAAAAGAAACAATTCCTTTGATCTTGTAGAATGTCCTATGTCATAAACCGTTCCCTTTTCCTTTGTCATATGGGTAGCTTTATTATGACCTTTGTTCCTTTTCCAAGTTCACTTTCCACAAAAATTTTACCTCCGTGTAGCTCTATCATTTTCTTCGCAATAGGAAGGCCAAGTCCAGTGCCTGAAGGCTTAGTTGTAAAATATGGCTCAAAAATACGGGAGAGATCTTCTTTAGCTATCCCTTCACCATTGTCACTAACAATGATTTCCACTTCTCTTTCTTCCTTCACTAAATAAATCTCAATTTTCCCTTTTTCCTTTGTTGCTTCTATTGCATTGAGAAGTGTATTCCTTATAACAGTTTCTATCATCTTTGCATCCCCATCCAGATAAACAGTATCCTGATTTGAAGAAACTTTAATTTCCACTTTGCCTTTCAAGGTAACCTTTAAAGGCTCTGTAATTTCTTCCACCAATCTCTTAAGATCGAATCGCTCCTTCACCAAAGTTTCCTGGGAATAGGTAAGGAATTCTGAAGATATTCTCTTTAATCTTTTAACTTCATTTATTATAAAATTTACTCCTTTCTCAAAATTCCTCTCAAATTCATCCTTGTTTTCTCTGAAAACTTTCAGAAGATGCTCTGT
>CAZFCI010000257.1:0-3036 GCA_964517525.1 uncultured Clostridia bacterium
CAATTCATTTTACGCTTCCAATATTCGGAGGTGCTTGAAAAAGAGAATAAAAAATTTATAATGTATAAGTGACCTGATAAAATATATATTTGAAAGGTGAGAATATGGATAGCCTTCAGAAATTTCAGGATTTACTTAAAAGGCTTTTTCAGTTTGAGGCTTCTGACTTGGATTTTGGGATTTATCGGATTCTAAACTACAAACGAGATAGGATAGAGAAATTTATTCAAGAGGATCTTAAAAACAAGGTTGAGAGTGCGTTTGCTAAGCATAAGGATGAAAGGTTAGTTAATATAAATCATAGGAGGAAAACATGAACCATCTAAATGAGGTGTTAAGAATAATTGTAGATAAAATTAAGAAGTTTCGTTCTCTATACGAACAGAACGAAATGGCAGTGAGAGAGCAAATAATAAATCCCATTTTAAGGAATCTTGAATGGAATCCTGAAAATCCAGAGGAAGTGCAGCCTAATGTGTTCACGGAAGAAGGAATACCTGACTACTCTTTAATAAAGGACGGAAAGACAATCCTATTTATTGAAGTAAAAAAGTTGAGTGTAGATATTGAACAAAAAGAAGTTATTCGCCAATTAGCGAAGTATTCTTTTAGCGAAGGCACAAAATATGGCATATTAACAAACGGCGCAGTATGGTTGCTGATTAAGTCATTTGAAGAGGGAACTACTTTAACTGAAAGAATCGTTTGGAAAATAGACTTAGAAAACGAAGAGCTGCCGTCAGTAATCAGAAAGATAACAACAATCTCAAAAACTAACATAGAAGGTATAGAAGTTTTAGTGAAAAAAGTTCAAATATTAGATGAAATCTGGCAATCTCTTTTAGATGAGCCTGAAGAAATGATAAATGGTTTAATGCCAGTGGTTAAGTCAATTATTGCTCAAGGTTATCCTGACTATCAATTTGAAGACACGGAAATTGAGGATTTACTGAAAGAAAGAGTCAAAGAAATAATTTCGGGTCCATTCGAGGAGGAAACTCCATCTGAGACGCCCATAGAACCTATATCATGGAGAGGCGAGAGCCCACGAAAAATGAAACTAAAAGGTGAAGTTTTTGAACTTCGCAATTCTTTTGAGATTTTAGTAAACACCGCTAATTGGCTCATAAAGAATGGCAAGTTGAGACCTTCAGACTGTCCTGTAGGAATTGTACGAGGCAAAAGGTACCTTATTAACAAGGAACCGAAGCATAAATACGGTGGTGATTTTCGGGCTCCCAAAAGACTTTCAAATGGGTTATGGATAGAAACACATTATAGTACTGCTGGTTGTATAAATTATGCCAAACGACTGTTAGAAAAATTTGGATTTTCACCTGATATCCTGATGATAGAGTGATTGGGATGGCGGAACTTCATATAATACAGCATAAAATGTTCATGCCTTATGGCACTCATCCAAGCATTTGCTTTGCAAAAACTTTTTTCATGCTGGAAATGTTATATGAAGTTCGCTTTGGGCGTAAGGAGGTAGAAAAATGTGTAGATTATTTGGATTAATTGCTAACAAGCCCGTAGATGTGGAATTTTCATTGTTGAATGCAGATAAGTCATTTAGAAATTTAGGCAAGAGAAACCCTGATGGTTGGGGGATAGGGTGGTACATGGATAATAAAGCCGAAATTTTCAAGGAAGGAATATCTGCTATGGATAGTGAAAATTTTTCGCTTCAAGCAAAAGATGTAAAATCCAAGCTCATCATCGTGCATGTAAGGAAAGGAACAGGAGCACCACCATCAGAAGTAAATTCACATCCTTTTAAATACAAAAACTGGCTATTTGCTCATAATGGATCTGTTGACAGGTATTATTTGCTCTCACTTTTAAGAGGCGAGTATAGAAAGGAGATAAAAGGACAAACTGATTCAGAAGTTTATTTTTATTGGATTTTGCAATGTATTGAGAAAGGTAAAGATGTTATAGAAGGCATAAAGAAATCCATTGATGAAATTATAAAAAATAGCAAGAATTACACAGGATTGAACTTCTTATTATCCGATGGAAAATCTCTTTATTCATTTAGATATTCAAGCTATTCCAAGGAGTACTATTCTCTCTGGCTATTGAAAAGAGAACCCTCTGAATCCGGACCACTTGAATTTAGATCAAAAGATACTTCAGCACTATTGCAAAGCAAATCTCTAAAAGGTGAAAGAGCGATTTTAGTATGTTCTGAAAAGTTAACGGAAGAAAAATGGGAAGAAATCGGATTTGGTAAACTATTAATAATTGATCCGAATTTGAACGTAAAAGAGATGAGAATAATATGAATAGAATTATCAAGCTGAACTCCGCGGTTGCTTTGCAACCCTTAATAGTGGATAAAAAATCTAAAATTTCACCCAAATTGCTTTTAGTAACTTCTTTTATCTGCAAGTTATACGCAATGCCGTGCTATTTGGAGGTGCTTGACAAAAAGAAAAAATTTTGTAGACTTGTGATATACAAGTGTCTGATAAAATATATATTTGAAAGTGAGAATATGGACAGCCTTCAGAAATTTCAGGAGCTACTTAAAAGGCCTTTTTCAGTTTGAAGCTTCTGATTTGGATTTTGGGATTTATCGTATCCTAAACTACAAACGAGATAGGATTGAGAAATTTATTCAAGGGGATATTAAAAACAAGGGAAAAATTATTCAAAGTTTAGGATGTGAATTTAAACCAACAAAAGGAGGTAAAAACATGAGAGAGATTTTATGTGAGAAGGGTTTGGTTAGAGAGTGGTATAACCGAACCAGGTTCGTCTATACCACCAAAACTGGCAGGATATCCAAAATAGGTTAGAATATAAACAAGTTAGGCGTAAAGCGTAGGAGATATTGAGATATGCCACTTATAATTGATCCTGAGAGAGGGAGAAAGATTGCAGAACTTCTCTATAATGCCTATTCTACTACTGGTATTCATGGAATAAAAGATATGCCTGAGGACATCATGCCTAATGGTGTAGCAAGAGGCTCCCTTGATCATATATTCTTTATAACTCTCACTGTTTCTATTGACTATCTACGAG
>CAZFCI010000258.1:0-2414 GCA_964517525.1 uncultured Clostridia bacterium
TTAGGAATTGATGAAATCCAGAAAGGATTTGACCTCGTGAGCAAACAAGAAGGTTCTCTAAAAGTAATTATAAAACCAAACAAATAGAACTTTCACGAAAAATCTTCAGGTTGGACTACAACAACTCTCTTAGGAGAAACAATGAATCTTTTGATGTCCTCCTCGTAATTATAACCTATTTCTGTATCAGGAGGAATTTTTGTTCCCGCCATTACGATTGCCCTCTTTATCTTCGATCTTCTCCCTATTTCTACATTATGATGGATAACAGAATTTTCAACTATTGAATAACTGTGAACCCTCACATTGGGAGAAAGTATAGAATTTATTACAAATCCTCCTGAAATGATAGACCCGTGGGAGACGAGGGAATTTATAGAATGTCCTACCCTTCCTTCCTCTGCATGGACAAATTTGGCAGGAGGGTATACAGGTAAAAAGGTTCTTATAGGCCAGTCATAGTCGTAAAGATTAAACTTAGGTGTTACGGAAATGAGATCCATGTTGCTTTCATAGTATGCATCAATGGTTCCTATATCTTTCCAGTAACATGGTTCTCCTTTCAGGTAATCATAAAAGTTGAAACCATAAACCCTATATTTTCCTATCATTCTCGGTAGTATATCCTTTCCAAAATCATGAGAAGAATTCTTGTCTTGATTATCTATCTCAAGTTCTTTAAATAGAAGGTCAGAGTTAAATATGTATATGCCCATCGAAACAAAAGCTTTACCTAGCCTCCCTGGTATTGTCTTTGGAGAGGATGGCTTTTCCTCAAATCCAGAAATTTTATAGTCGGAGCCCATTTCCACTACTCCAAACCTTTTTGCCTCAGAGATTTCCATCTCAATAACACCAATTGTAAGCTCAGCATTTTTCTCCTTATGGAACTTCAACATATCCCTGTAATCGATTTTGTAAATATGATCCCCCGCAAGGACAAATACAAATTCGGGTTTTTCCTCTTTTATTGAATAGAGATTCTGGTAAACTGCATCAGCCGTCCCAAGATACCAGTGTTCTGATACCCTTTTTTGTGGATGGAGAATTTCAATAAATTCTCCCAATGCTGGACTCAATATACTCCAACCATCTCTCAGATGTCTTATAAGGGACTGAGATTTATACTGGGTTAATACGAATATCTTTCTTATCCCTGAATTTATACAATTACTAAGAGTAAAATCAATTATTCTGTATATGCCACCAAAAGGAACTGCAGGCTTCGCTTCATGTTTTGTCAGCGGATATAAACGCTCCCCTCCACCTCCTGCCATTAGAACAGCGACTAAATTTTTCATTCTCCATAAATTTTTTGTTTTTATAAACCTTTTGGCTCCTTTACAGTAAGCTCCTCATAGGTTTCCTTAACTTTTTCAGTAGCCCTTTGGGCAAGTTCCTGTAGTTTTTTTCTTGTTTCAGCCCCAGAAGCCGGAGCAAAAAGAAGTCCAAGGCTAACTCCAACAATGGCACCGAAAAGGAAAGCTATGGTAACTTCCAAAAGACCAGTTCCTTTTTCTTCAGCCATTTTTTCCTCCTCTTTTTAAAGTTTGAAAAATATTCAAAAGGGTGAGTGCAATCCCTGCAAAGGGTGCAAACTTAGAAAGCCCTGTCTGCAAAGAAAAGGAAAGGGCTCTTATTAAATCTTCCCACCCTCTTCTTGCTGCTCCCAAAGTTACTCCTAAGTCGTCAGTTCTGTCCATGAGTTTTTGGGTAAGTCTATTCAAATTCTGAGTGAAAGCTCTAAATTCCATCAAGGCTTCATTGGCTTCCTTCGCATTTTTCTTTATCTGAGGGAATAGAGAGATTAAAAGGAGCATTGCAACTATAAAAATCAGAAGAGCAATAATTCCAAGAATTGAAAGTATTTCAGTCATTTCCTTCTCCAAAAGTGGAATTTGAGGCGGCGACCGGATTCGAACCGATGTATAGAGGTTTTGCAGACCTCCGCCTTACCGCTTGGCCACGCCGCCAAAAATTTGGAGCGGGAAACGGGACTTGAACCCGCGACCCCAACCTTGGCAAGGTTGTGCTCTACCACTGAGCTATTCCCGCATCCATTATTAAATTTTACACATAACTCTTTTAATGTCAATACCACGAATTTCATAACCAATTTCCATTTGTTGAAAGAAAAAAATTAAAGTATAATTTATTCAATGAAAGGAAAGATAGTAGCAATTTGTAAAGGCGCGGAGAAGGGAAGGAAGAGCGAGTGCGATTATGCTAAATTTGTTGAGGGATGGGGAATAGAAGGTGATTTTCACGCTGGTTCCCAGAGGGAGGTTTCAATGCTTTCTTTTGATAGTATTCAGAGAATGAAGAAAAAATTTCCATCGATTGAATTTGGCAATTTTGGGGAGAATCTTGTTGTAGAGGGTTTGGATTTTGGGAAAATCAATATAGGAGATAAA
>CAZFCI010000259.1:0-4399 GCA_964517525.1 uncultured Clostridia bacterium
ATCAAACACAGCAATTAGTCCTTCCTTCTTCTTATGAAAACCATAGGCAAGAGCTGCTGCTGTTGGCTCGTTTATAATTCTAACAACTTCAAGACCGGCTATAGTTCCTGCATCCTTGGTCGCCTGCCTCTGAGCATCATCGAAATTCGCAGGGACTGTAATAACAGCTTTTTTTACTTCTTCTCCAATGTAGGCTTCAGCTACATCCTTTAGATAAGAAAGAATCATTGCAGATATCTCCTGAGGTGAAAAAACCTTTTCTCCGACAAGTATTCTCACATCACCATTGGAAGACTCAGTAAGTTTATAACTAATTCTTCTTTGCAATTCCTGAACCTCGGGAGAATCCAGTTTTCTTCCCATCAATCTTTTCACTGAAAATACAGTGTTTTCAGCATTTATAATTGCTTGTCTTTTCGCAGAGATTCCAGTTAACCTTTCTCCAGAAGGTGTGAATGCAACAACAGAAGGGGTTGTTCTTGAGCCCTCAAAATTAGGTATTACATTTACCTCCCCACTTTCAATAAATGATATGCAAGAGTTTGTTGTTCCCAAATCAATCCCCACTATCTTTTCCATCTTCTTCCTCCCTATTTTCTTTTCTCTCTTTCTCAACTGGCACTGCTACCCTAACAAGGGATGGCCTTAAAAGTTTATCGTTTAAGAGATACCCTTTCTGGAACTCTTCAATTACAATAGGTCTGTCAACTTCTTCAGAATCAATTTTAAAAATAGCCTCATGATAGAAGGGATTGAATTCTGTTCCAACCGCTTCAATCGGTTTCAATCCAAATTTGGAAAGGGTATCCTTAAAATTTTTGTATATTAGTTCAATTCCTTTTCTGAAAGCTTCATTCTGTTCAGATTGATTAGAGAGGGCTCTTTCAAAATCATCCATTATTGGGAGCATTGAAAGAAGAATCTCAGATAAAATCACATTGTAAAATTCCCTCTTTTCTTTTTCTGTCCTTTTCCTTAAATTGTCTATATCTGCCATTGCTCTGAGAAATTTTTTATAAAGCTCCTCCTTCTCTATTTTCAGCTTTTCAAGATTGTTTTTTAATGATTCTATACTTTCCTCTTCTTTCTCTTGTTCCTCTTCCAACTTCATTTCTCCTTGTGCCTCTTTCATTTCTTCAGCTTTTTTCTCTCTTTCCTCATCCATTATGACCTCCAAATATCTTAAAAGAAAACCTGGGAAAGAAATTTTGCAGTTCCCTCAACCAGTGGGATTGTAATTTTATAGAGCATTCTTCGAGAGCCAATAATTCCAACCGAGCCTGTTATGCTTTCACCAGTTTTTAATCCCGAAATTACAAAGGAGCAAGATGGCAAAGGGAAAAGGTCAATTTCAGAGCTAAAAATAACCTTTGTTCCTGGAGTCGTGACCTGCTGAAGAAGCCTTAATAGATTTGATTTTTCCTCAAGACTTTTCAGAAGATTCTTTAAAGCTTCAAGATCAGGGAATTCTGGTTTCCCTAAAAGGTTCTCATGACCCTGTATATGAACATCAATCTTTTCTTTCCTTTCCTCTTCCATTTTATAAAAGAAATTAATGAATTTTTTGAGAAGATTAGCAAAATTTCTCTTTTCATTATTTATTTCCCTAATCAAAATGTTCTTTACAGAATTAAGATTTTGACCTGCAAATTTTTCCTGAAGGTAAGAAGAGAGCTTTAGGAGTTCTTCCTGGTTAAATTCTTCAGTGTTTTTGAGGACTTTAGTAATTATTAAATTAGAAGAGCTCAGAAGAGTTAGAAGTATCGCCTCATTGGATATTTTTTCAAAATTTATGTAATTGAATGTTATGAACTCAATGGGTGGGACCACAATAAAACTCATGCAATCTGAACTATTAGAAAGAAATTTGGAAGTTCTCTCGAGTAGAGTGTCAATTTCAGAGGGTGTGTTACCAATAAGTATCTCTCCAATATCTTGGGGCCCTCTCATTTCTTTAAGTATTGACTCCGCATAAAATTTTAGCCCTTTATCCGTCGGGATTCTTCCCGATGCTATATGAGGCTGAAAAAGAAAGCCTTCCCTTTCAAGCTTTGCCATTACATTCCTTACTGTTGCAGGGCTTAGTGTATAGCCAAGTTCTCGGGCTATGAATTGAGATGAAACAGGAGTTCCTTCCCTCAAATAGGATTCAACAATCAATCTCAATATTGTCTCAGCTCTTCTCTCTAACATTTAATTATTTTATACCAATAAAAAGCTTCTAAGTCAAGAAAAAGCATTTTCAACTACCCTTCCATTTTGATTTTTTCTTTTTATGAAGTAAACTATTTTTTCAGGAGGTTAGAATGAGCAAAGAAACGAGGGAACAATTTAAAGAGAGAATAAGTAAAGAGAGTTTTGAAATAGGTAAGCAGAAGCCATCAGCCTTCGAAAATGCTCTAAAACAGTTTGATAAAGCAGCCTCAATCTTAAAACTTACAGAGAACCAGATAGCAATGATTAAGGAGCCGAGAAAGGTTGTGGAAGTGAATTTACCTGTTAGGATGGATGATGGCTCTATAAAAATATTTAAAGGTTATAGGGTTCAGCACAACATAGCAAGAGGACCTGCAAAAGGTGGGGTAAGATTCCATCCTGATGTCACCCTTGATGAGGTAAAAGCTCTTGCTTTCTGGATGACCTACAAGTGCGCGGTTGTAAACATACCCTTTGGAGGAGGCAAAGGAGGGGTTATTGTTGATCCTTCTAAGTTATCAGAAGCTGAACTGGAAAGACTTTCAAGGAGATATTTCGCTGATTTAATTGAGTGTTTTGGACCCGATAAAGATGTTCCTGCTCCTGATGTGAACACTAATCCTCAAATAATGGGATGGTTTATGGATACCTATTCCATGCATTACAGAGAATATATTCCAGCAGTTGTAACAGGAAAACCTCTGGAGATAGGTGGCTCTGAAGGAAGGAGTGAGGCTACAGCATGGGGTATTGTTTTCACAATTGAAGAGGCTCTTAAGATAGTTAAAAAGGAGATAAAAAATTCATCCTTTGCAATTCAAGGTTTTGGAAATGTTGGTTCAAACACTGCTAAGATTTTGCATAGTTTAGGTGGGAAAGTAGTTGGTATAGGTGATATCTCAGGCTCTTACTTTTCTGAAGATGGAATAGATATTCCTCTGGCTATAGAATATGTTTCGAAGAAAAAGACTCTCGAGGACTTTGAGAAAATAGCAAATTGTAAAAAACTTGAAAATCCTCTTGATTTGCTTGAGCTCAATGTTGATGTTTTTGTTCCTGCTGCTCTTGAGAATCAAATTACAGAAGAAAACGCAGATAGAATAAAAGCAAAGATTATTGCAGAGGGTGCAAATGGACCAACAACTGTTGAAGCTGATGAGATTCTTGACAGAAGGGGAGTAATTGTAATTCCTGACATTCTATGTAATGCAGGTGGTGTAACAGTATCCTATTTTGAATGGGTTCAGAATAGAACTGGTTTTTACTGGAGCTATGAGGAGGTCTTAAATCAACTCCAGAAAATAATGAAGAAAGCATTTAATGATGTTTATGAAGCTTCTAAATTTTATAAATGTGACTTGAGAACAGCTGCTTTTATTGTTGCCATAAAGAGAGTTGCAAAAGCTTCAGAAATCAGAGGACTTTATGCATAAGTTGGAATTTTGATTTGAGGAGGCTCATAGAATGGTTAAGAGTTCATATTTTTCAAGCAAATTAGTCCATTTTTTAATTTTATCTTATCTCTTCTCTTTACCCTCCCCCTTGAGTTATGGATTTTCCGTTATTCAAGGAAAAAATGAATTGGTGTTAAAAGAAATAGAGAAATTGCCCATCTATTTTGCAAAAAATGATGGTTTATATGGAAAGGATATAAGGTTTTACGGAATTGAACAGGGTATCTTTTTTAGAGAGGATGGAGTTTATTTTTTCCCTGAGAGTAAGCGTGAAAAAAATGAGAATTTAGAAATTTTGAAGATTTTGTTTACTGGAAGAAATAAAAGTCTGAAAATAGAAGGGGAGGAAATTAGTGGTAGAGTAAGCTATCTTATTGGAAGAGATATGTCGAAATGGAAAAAGGGTATTCCAACTTTTAGAAAAGTTAGATATAAAGAGGTTTACAAAGGGGTGGATGTTGTTTTTTATGGAGACAAGGGAGGGCTTGAGTATGATATAGTGATAAGACCAGGAGTGGATGTTTCAAAAATTATTTTCGAGATAGAGGGGTTCAAGGAATTAAAAGAAACCAAAGATGGAGGAATTTCCTTTATTTTCTCTTCAGGGAAAGTTATTCATCAGAGGAAGCCTTACATTTACCAAGAAGTAAACGGTAAAAGGATAGAGATTGAAGGATATTACAGAATATTTGAGAAAAATGGCAAGAAATATTTTGGTTTCAATGTTAAACCCTTTGATAGCAGATATC
>CAZFCI010000260.1:0-1875 GCA_964517525.1 uncultured Clostridia bacterium
CTCTTCATCTCTATCAATAACCCAAATATTTCCATTTCTTATAACCCTGGGAATATATGGCAATTCTACCTCATATAGATAAATTCCATCCTTGCTAAAAACATCTATCCTTTCCTTTTTTTCTTTTTCAAGAAGGGGTTTCGTCCTTATAACCCAGATTCTTCCCTTCTCATCGCTTAGAATCTCCTTAAAAAAGGGTCTATAAGGAGGAATAAAAGTTCCACCTGTTCTGGAAAGCCTTTCTTTTTCTTCATTGGAAATAGACTCTTTTTTCTCCTCTTTGCTGAAAACTTTCTTCAAATTCCCCTCAAGATCATAAATAAATAGCTTGTAATGTGAGTTTTCCCCATAGCATAAATACTCTCCTTGCAATGGACAGAAGAAAGCATCGAAGGAATAGGGATGCTTTACTCCACTCATCACACCTCCTCCGCCACCCCTCACAACTTTAACATCCACTTCTAAAAACTCTGCAATTTTCTTTAATTCATTCCCCTCTTTATCAAACTTTACAAGAACCTTCAATATGCCAGACTCTGAAAATTCTCTTATAAATGTGTATATGTTTCCTTTTCCATCAACATAAAAATCACTTATCGGTTTCTTCATTTTTAAAAAGCTCTTGAAATTACCATCATTGTTGAAAATGGCCATTGCTCTCCCTTGATCATTGACATAAAGATTATCCTTTTCATCCAGAAAAAGTTTTAGGGGAAAAGAGAATTCGCCCGGTCCCTGCCCAACCCTTCCAATTGTTTTTACAAATCTTCCTTCTTTATCAAACTTTGAAATCTTTCTCAATTGAAAATCAAGAAGATAAATACTTTCTGAGCTATCAATTGTAATATCTGAAACCGATCCAAAAATATAATTTTCCTCTCTATCCGATTCTTTTATGACAATTTCTTCCTCAATTTCTAATTTCAAAGTCCCTAAAGCTGGTGAGGTGTTCTGGGTTTCTTTTACATTTTCGAATGGATTTGAAATACCCAAGGGAATGCTAACAATCGAAAAAAATACTATTGATATAATTACTTTCATTTTTGTAATTCCCTCCATATTGGTAGAGAAAATTCTTCCTTCCAACCAAAGAAGAAAGAGCAATTAAAAAGTCTGCTCCATATGGCAATGATGAACTGTCCAAGCCCAATCATCCTCCCCTGGACCATAATGGCAGCCACAAATGACACCAGGGGAAAGCCATGTCTCAGCACAGGTTTCGCCATAAAGGCAAATTCCAAATACCTCACACCATGCTAAACCACCACCTGCACAACCAACCCATATTCCACAAGAGGAATTAAGACTTGAAACGCCAAAAATAAGAAAGGAAACAAAAAATAGGAGTAGAATAATGGTAGAAATCTTGCCTTTCATTCTTTACCTCCACTTAAAATTTAAATACAAAAAAATCATTGTAATCTAAAGTTCCAATTCCCCAACAGTCTCCATTATCATCTGTCAAAAGATATGTAACCATTACATTCTTTCCATCTTTTTTAAAATTTATATTTTCTAAAATTTCTCCCCTTTCATTCATGTGTAAAACCCTTTTTTCTTTTCGATTACAAGCATAATACAAATGCCTGTTTTTATCTACTGTGAATCCCCAGCAGTATAAAGCTCCATAGAACCTCCATTCCATCTTTGTAGCCTCAGGTTTGTCAAAGCCTCTTTTTTCGTTATTTTCTGAAAATTCTCGAATCTCCTTTACTGAAGCTCTCAAATCTTTATAAAAAAGTTTCTCCCCATTTAAATTGTAGGCAAATATTACAGGATAAAACTTAAAACTTCCAAATATGATATTATCAACTACATTCAAGAAAACTAAATTAAAAGTAAAATATCCTGAAATTGTGTTACACTTTATTACCT
>CAZFCI010000261.1:0-2629 GCA_964517525.1 uncultured Clostridia bacterium
TTATTAGTGAGCACTTTCCACAAAGAGAAAGAATAATAAAGGATTATCTTGAGGGAAAAGAAGTTTTTTTGAAAGGATTTAAATTGGAGAAAAATATGAAAATTATTTGCTTTGATGAAGGAATTGCAATAGAGCTTTCGAGGAGGCATGAGGTTGAAAAAAGGGTTTTATCAGATAAGATTGAAATTCCATATTACAGAATCCTCAGAGAGGGATACTGAAAATTCCAATTGAGAATCAACTATCAAAGAATCCAATGCCTTTAGAGAAAAGTTATTAATTTTTATATTCAGAACGCATAAGATCACCTACTTCCTTAAAACTCTTTTTTAGATGTGCTTTCTGAAAGAGATTTTATTATTTTTGGTTTTCAGTCAAGTTACTCTGGAGCGTAACTTTTTAAAATTCGAGGAATAGATTTAAAAAATAGAAAAGTTTGGCACAAATTTAGAACTGACAAGGCTTTGCAAGAAAATTAAAGGCTCTTCTTCCAATCTGGCATAAAGCTTGAATATAGATTTATATGAAGGAAATGAAAGAAATGAGAAAAGAGGTGTTTGATGATCAAAAAATTAAAATTGAATTCTTTGGGAGCTTCTTTTATTAAATTAATTTTTTCCGGGATATCTCTTCTTTCTGCCTTTTGGGCAAAGGATTATTTGTGGTGTGTTCCTGAAGACAATATTTTTGAAAAACGGCCCCTGATAAAGGTGAGCTATATCAGTCCAGATGATCCTGAAAGTGGTTTTAAATCGATTGAAGGAATAAATCCCGAAGACAATTCTGTTTTATTTAAGTTGGATTTTATTTCCTCTTTTAAAAGCTCTGATTACTCTATTCATAATTTCCGATTCTCAACAAAAAGTGGGAACTTGACATTATGGAGTAAATATGAGAGAAATGGTTTCTATCACGATTATTTAGGAGATAGAAGATTGACAACAGAGTGGAAAAAGGAAGAGAGAGTAAGAAAATATAGAATATTGTTAGATGGGAAAAAGAAAGTTGAAATTCCTTTATCAGATGAAGAAGATCATCCGATTATTTTAGAGCCAGCTGTTGTCAAAAACCTATCTATTGATCTGGCTTCCTTTTCAGAAGAATTGCGGGATACTTCTTTCGAAAATATATTAGCCGAGTTTGTATGGGCTCACTCATTTATGCCTGAAAACAACGCTTCTTCTCTCGCAGTTGATGCAGGAATTCTTTTTGGAGTAGTATCTGTTCCCCATGACTCTCCATTCTTTGAATATACTCGATGCGTGGAATCAGCCTGTGAAGATTGCGGCGGAGACTGGGGGCAGAAACCATTTGGGATGGTAGGATGTATTGTTCCTCGGGAAAGAGAGGATACTACTCTCAAATTGCTTTGGAGGAATACTGTTCTTACTCTTTGTTTTGTAGCTAATTCAGCTTTTTGTTTGAAATATCTTCCCAGTCCAAAATGAGGGCAATATTAGTTGAAAATTTAGAAAAATCCTTTAAAAGAAGAAAAGTTTTAAAGAAAATTAATCTCGAGATTTATGGAGGAGAGATATTCGGTCTTTTTGGTTTAAATGGAGCTGGAAAAACTACCTTAATAAAATGTATTGTCGGTTTGCTCAAAGTGGATTCAGGAAAAGTTTTTGTTTATGAAAAGAATCCAGATAATTTAGAAGTAAGAAAAATTGTAGGTTATCTTCCTGAAAAACCAGTTTTTTATAATGAAATGAGAGGGTTCGAGTTTCTTTATTTCCTTGGTCGAATAAGTGATATTTCAAAGAATGAGTTGAAAAATAGAATAAATATTCTTTTAGATGAATTTGAAAAATTTTGCCAATGAAAAGATAGCTCATTATTCAAGAGGGATGCTGTAAAAGTTAGCTCTTGCTCAAGCTTTGATAAACAACCCTAAAATTTTACTTCTTGATGAACCAACAACAAGCATGGATTCATTAGGGATATTGACTTTAAAAGAAAAACTTATTTCTTTCAAAAATCAAAATAAAACAGTCTTCATATGCTCAAACAGAATCCCAGAGCTTGAAGAGATTTGCGATCGTATTGCTTATTTAGAGGATGGGGAAATAAATCTTATTAAATGGACAAAAAACAAAGAAGCAAGAGATGAAGAATGATAAGAGACTTCATCGAGTTCCTTTCAAATATTAGAGCGTTTTTAAAAGCATTGAGATCTAAGAAAGAGGCTGTTTAAATAAATGAATTTGTTACTTTTAGCAAAAGTTTTAAAAGAAAAGATAAAAAGTCCAATTTTTGTAGGATTTCTTTTGACAAATATTTTTTATATTCTTTTGTGCATTCTAAAAATTATAGAAGCTTCCTCAGTTCTGGTATTCTCGGAAAACATCATTTTCCTTTGTAGTATAGCATTATCAGCTGGTATTTTTGGGAAAGAGATCAGTTCAGGAACAATTCAATTAATTATAATTATTTTAAGACCTTTAAAGAGATCCACGATATATCTTTCAAAAATGGCTGGCTTAATTTCCGCTATACTTTGTTTTACGTTTATAAGTTATATTTTAATATTAGTGTGTTATACTTATTTCAAATTCTGCAGTTTCGATGAAATTCTTTACTCCTTTTTAAATTTAACTCTCTTTTTTATTTTCTTAACTTCTTTAATAGG
>CAZFCI010000262.1:0-4336 GCA_964517525.1 uncultured Clostridia bacterium
TTACCCAGACATTCAAAACTCCATTGTGAGGAGCAAGGTAAGCCATCAATTTTCCATCAGGGGAAAGCTGGGGTGATGCCTTCTCAGGGTTTCCAAAAAGGATTTCTCTTGGTATAAGGGGTGGAAGTTCAGCCCTGAGAAAGGGAGTGAAAAGCCAAACAAAAATAATAATTGAAAGAAGAATTAAAACACGCTTCATAAAAACCTCCTGTATAATTTATCAATTTTTTCCTTATATTTATAACACGCACAAAATCGCAAAAAGTTCCCTTTAATTTCTTGATTGAAAATTATTAATAGCAACTTTTAAAGCAGATTCAATGAGGGAGAGGTATCTTTCCTCAGTAAATTCTCTTCTTGAAAATTCAAGGGCATTTTTTGCAATTTCATTCCCCTTTTCAGATAGAGCTATTTCAATGCCTTTTGCAATACCTTCAGGGGATGGCTCACAGAGTATTGCTATTTCAGGATTTAGAACCTGGGTATGGGTCCAGAGATTTGTTGCAACAACAGGTTTCCCTGATTTCAAATAAGAATAAATTTTCAAAGGAGTATTTGTTCCTGAAATTCTTGGAGAGACAAGGCAGTCTGCAATGGAAAGGAAAAGAGGAATCTCCTCAGGAGATTTTTCACCAGAGAAAATTATGTTTTTGTTTAATCCGAGGGATTCAGCAAGGGATTTCATTGATTTTATTTGATTTTCTTTACCCCCTATCAGAATAATTACCTTATCATTAAGGTTTAAAAATTTCAGAGATTTAATAAGAATTTCAATTCCCTGGTAGGGTTCAAAGGTTCCTGCGTAAAGAATCACTCTTTTCCCTTCTATTCCGAGTTTATTTCTCAATTCTTTCTTTTCCTCTTCTCCAATCTTCCTCTCGGGAAAATCTAAAAAGTTCTCAATCCTTATTATTTTCTTCTCATCAGTAAATTTCTTTGCGTGATTTTCGAGGTCCTTACAAATTACTATTACACAATGGGAATTTTTAAGGACTTTCTTTTCAAAAAAAGAGAATAAACTGAAGAGAATCTTTGAATTTGAAAATTTGAAATTTTTTAACTGCTGGGGGAGTGAGGAGTGCATGTCGTATATGTGGGGGATTTTGAAAATTTTTGAAAAAATAACTCCGAAATACGATGCCTCTTCATGAGTATAGATTATGTCATAATTCTTCTTTAAAAGAGAGATTAAAGATTTAAAGAATAGGGAAATATCAAGGGGTATCTTTTTGAGAGATGGTCCAATTCTCACTTTTTTTATAAAAGGGAATTTGCTCCTAATTATTCTAAGATTCTTTATCTCAACATTTTTACCCATAGGGTATGTGACAAGGTCTATTTCGTGTCCAAGTTTTGAGAGGGCGTAAATTCTAAAGTATTCTGAGAATGGTGTGCCCCTTGGCTCAAAAAATGGCTCTGGAGCTATCATAAGTATTCTCATTTTGTTTGAAAATTATTAAATCTTTTATTCCTCAAATCCATGAAGCTCTTTTATGGCATAGGTCTTCTTTTCTACTGCTTCATGGTAGGTCCTTGAAAGCATCTCAGCAAGTAAACCAAGGGAGATAAACTGGGCTCCGAGAAAAATCAAGAGAACAGAAAGGAGGAGCAATGGCCTATTTCCTATTGCCTGCCTCTCAATGAGTTTCAAGTAAGTTAAATAGATTCCAAGGAAAAATCCACTCCCTCCTGTTATTAAGCCTATTAGACCAAAAATCTGGAGGGGTCTTGTGGAGTAACTTATCAGGAATTTCACTGTAATCAAATCAAGAATTACTCTTATTGTTCTCCCTATTCCATATTTAGATTTTCCTGCTTTCCTTTTTCTGTGATTAACTTTTACTTCCGCAACATTTATTCCCAAAAGGGATGCAACTGCTGGAACAAACCTGTGCATTTCACCGTAGAGTCTAATGTTTTTTACAACCTCACTCCTGTATGCTTTCAATGTACATCCGTAATCGTGAAGCTTTACTCCAGTTATCATAGATATTAAGAAATTGGCAATTTTTGAAGGAAGGATTCTTGTTAGAAAATTATCCTTTCTCTTCCATCTCCAACCACTTACAAGATCGTATCCCTCTTCTATCTTTTTTAACAAGAGCTCAATGTCTGATGGGTCATTCTGAAGGTCAGCATCAATGGTTATAATTATTTCCCCCCTTGCATAATCAAAGCCCGCTGAAAGAGCTGGTGTCTGTCCAAAGTTTCTCCTGAACCTTATAATTTTTATCCTTTTATCCCTCTCCCTTATCCTCTTTAATCTCTCGAAGGTTGAATCTTTGCTACCGTCATCGACAAAGATTATTTCAAACTTTTTCCCTGTCTTTTCAAGGGAAATAATCAATTCATTGTAAAGCTCCTCAACATTATCCTCTTCATTGAAAACTGGAGATACAACTGAAATATCAATTCTTTCCATAAAGTGGAGAATATCATAAAAGTTTAGTACATTCAAGAAAAATAAGAGGCTTTTTATTTCTTTGAACTTACTTTCTTGTTCTTTCTTAACTCCTCAGCTTTTTCCTTTATTTCAGTTAAAGCCCTTTGCATCTCAGACCATCCATACCAAAAAGCATAATCAGGATTTGCATGGAATGTTCCCTGGAATGTCCTCATCCTGTATTCGAGAAACATAACAAAAAGCTTTTGTTCAATGGAGGTTGGAGCATCGTGGAAGGTTAAAAGGTCAGGATATGGGAAGGGATAATTCTTGGGTTTTTGCAAAATTCCATCTTTGTAAAGTCCCTCAACTATCCTTATTGCCCTTGCCATAAGTCTGTCAGCTTCCCTAATCATTTTGTCACCCTTCTCGAGTTCTCCCTTTGCAAAGTTTATTGAGTGGCACTGATTACAGGTTTTGAGCATCTTTTCCCTCTCCTTTTTCCAGTCCTCTTCCGTTAGTCTTACAACATTAGCATTTTTCACAATATCAAGCCTTGTAGTTGGGTTTCCTCCAAGATCAAGGACGCCAAGAGCCTTGAGAATGGTTACCCTGTCATTCGCCCATTCTTTGTCTTCGGGCAAAGGAAGACGGACTGCGAGGAATCCCCAAGCTGTTCTTACAGCATGATTTCCATTCTGCATATGGCAGGTCTGACATGTGGGAGCTGAAGTGTTCTCTGGAAGAACCTTTGCTTGCTTTAGAAGATAACGGACACCATGTTTTGAGGATGAATACATCTCCCACTGGGGATGGTCAAATCCCATATGGCATGTTTGACATGCTTGAGGTTGCTTAGCTTCCTCTACAGAGAAAAGATGTCTTGTATGGCAGGCATCGCAGGAAGCTAAACCAAATCCAGCTCCTTCTTTTTTCAGCTCTTTAATTTCCATTTCTGTTTTAAGTCCGATCTTATGACATCCTCCACAACCCTTCATCCCTTCCATCATTGCCATGGGCTGAAAATGAGCTGTTGGCATTGCCTTCATTGCAGCCCAGCCAAAGGCATGTTTACCTGATTTGAATTGATTCACTTGAGTATCATGGCACTGGGAACAGGTCTCAGGAGTTGGTATTAGAGCTTTTTCCGTGTCGTTCTGGGATTTGTGGGCATTACCATGGCAATCGGAGCAAGTTACATCATTCTGGCTATGTTTGCTGAGTTTCCAGTCTGATACAATTTTTGGAGTGGTCTTTCCATGACAATCAACGCATTCCTGAGAGGAAAGATATGTTATAAAGGATAAAAAGATTAAAAGAAAGAAAGCTTTTTTCATTGCTCCTCCTTAATTTTAATTTCCTCCTTTTGTATTAAAATAACCTTCTAAATTCTCAACCAGCTCAAGTAAAGAATTATGAACACCTTCTCCAATCCTCTTCTCAACCTCTTCAAATTTTTCGAGAAGTTCTTTCTGTTGCTCTTCTGAAAGGTGCATGTCAGCCATAGGGTAGAGGATGTTGTCCTCTTTAAAAATGTGGGAGTCCAGAAGCTCAATGTATTTTTCTGCATTATCAATTATTTTCTTGTAAGCATTTTCATTTCCATTAAAGAATTCCTCAATTCCTTCTTTCATTCCTCTAACTGCCTCTCTTCCAACATTATGTTCAAAGAGCATTACACCTATTGGTCCTGATTCTTTTGGAATACCAGCAATTTCCATAGCTGGGAAGAGGAAATCCTCCTCTTTTCCGTGGTGACATTTGTCAGCAAAAACCTTAATGAACTCAATAATCTTCTCCAAGACATCCCTTTCGATCTTCTCTCCATTCTTAAGCTTTTCACAAGCTATACCGAGGATTTTCAGCATCCTTCTTATTACCTTGTGTTCCTCTTTTAAAATCTCTGTTGGTTTCATATTTCCTCCCTAAAAGAAATATTTAAATATATAATCA
>CAZFCI010000263.1:0-2965 GCA_964517525.1 uncultured Clostridia bacterium
GTGTCCATACTTAAAAGTTCAAAATCGAACTCATGGGGTTCAACAGAAATCATTCCATGATTCCTTGAGTAAACATGAGCCCACTGCATTCCTGTTACAGCAACTGTAAGCTGAACTATAATAGCTGAAGCAATAACAAAAACAATTGTCATCCATAGAAGTTCAACGAGGGATATGGTTCCCTTTTCTTCCTTTAAAACTTTTGATAATTTCTCCATTTTCATATCTTCCTAATTTTAGCTAAATTCAAAGATCAAACTGCACTCACCAGCAATAATCTCATCTCCGTTTTTCAGTTCTGCGCTCCTTATCTTCTTTCCATTTAGGAATGTTCCATTTTTACTATTCAAATCTTCTATAGTGAAGGTTTCTCCCTTTACATGGATGGCAAAATGTTCCCTTGATACACCCTTTTCGTTTATAACAATACTGCAATCAGGGCTTCTTCCGAAAGTGTTTTTCCCTTCAGATAGTAGAAATCTCCTCTCTCCTGATGGTGTCTTTATGATGATATAGGGGACAGGAATATAAGCTGTCTTACCTTCCTCAATAATCTCTTCCTTTTTCTCATCCTTTTCTGGAACAAATCCAATTGTCTCCAAAGGTGAAAACTCCTGTTTTTCTTCAACAAAATCAGCCTTTGTTTCTCTTATTTCTTCAACTTGCTCAGGGATTTTGGATTCCTCTTCGGGCTTATTAATTTCTAACTTTTCTTCCTCTTTACCCTCAAAGGAGAAGGATGGAAATTCAAAGGGGGTTTCCTTCTCTTCCTGTTTTTCTATCTCTTCCCTCTCTTCCAGTTGGAGAACTGGTTTTTCTTCTTCCAGTCCTTTTGGAGTAGGTATTTCTTCTAAAGGAACTTTGAAGATTTTTGACTCTTCCTTTGCTACTTCATAACCTCCCTTTATTATCCTCTCAATCCTCTCTTTTTCCGAAAGAAGACTGGATTCTTTCCCCTTTAACTTTTCCATCTCTTTCTGGATAATCTTTGCCTTCTTTTCCTTCTCTCCTTCTTTCAACTCTCCTATTAAATATCTTATCTCAAGCCCTTTAAGGGAATTCTCAAGATCTTGAAAATCTCTCTTTATAAGCTCTATATCCCTTTCTATCCTTTCAAGCTCTTCTGAAAGGAATGAGAAATCAATCTCTATTTTTGATGCTAATTCCTTTAATTTTAACTTGAACTCCTCCTTTAACTTTGCAACAACATTCTCAGGATAATTTTCCCTGAGCTCTGAGATTTTCTTTATCTTCTCACATGTCTCTACTATTTCTTCAAGAAGGTCTTTCATAATGAGGTTTTTTCTTGAGTATCAGCTTCCGAAAATATTTTCCTTCAAGCTATTAAAAGCGCTTGAGACTGCATCCACTGCTGATTTCCACCAGCTTTGAAGAGGTCCTCTGATAAAAAAGACTATAACTGAAATCAGAATCAGGGCAACTATGATCAGGAGAATGTACTCGATTGTTGTCTGTCCACTTTCCTTCCTCTTAGACAGGTTCAGGGAAAAATTCTTTAGCCTTACCAATGCACTTAAAATTAAGTCTTTCACTTTAACCTCCTTTTATTTTTCACCGAGAGAATTGTTAGTAATCAACCCCCTCGGATTTTATATCGTCAAAAAGTTTCTCTATCGACTCAATAGCCTTTGCAGGCAAATCTCTAATTCCATGCTCTCCCACTAATCTTTTTGTTATAAGGTCAGAAGCGAAGAAAAGGGAAAAAGCAATTACGCATAAAAGAAGAATGTATTCAATAGTAGCTGTCCCCTTATTTCTTTCCATATCGTTTAAAATATAATTCCATATAAATAATTTGTCAAGTATTTCAGGATGACTTGTGAGGCAAGCTTTGGAAATGTTTTATAGACACCCCCTTTTGAACTCTAAAATTATTTTTCTTCAAAGCTTAAAATATACTTAAAAAAGTGGAGTTGACTTAATTGCGAAAAATAAGTTAAATTTCCTTTATATGGAAAAAAGAAAAGTCAATTTTAAAATCTATCCTTTGTTGTTAATTTCACTTTTTTTGATATCTTTTGGACTGGTCGTAGTTCTGTTTCAGCGTTTCTTTTTTGTTCCAAAGATATTGATGCTCTTTTTTTTCCTTTTTGCCGCTGGGCTCTTAGGTAAGCTAAGAATATTCCTTCAGGACTGGTATATTTTTGTTGGGTTTCTTTACCTTTTTGATAGCTTAAGAGGAACAATTTATATTGCTATATGCAGATTTAGTCTCCCTGTTTACACTACATATGTGATAGAATTGGAGAAACTCCTATTTGGATGTATTCCCTCTGTCGAACTCCAAAAATTGCTTTTGCATACGAATTCCTCAAACCACTTTTCATGGTTTGAGAAATTCTCTGCTGTGATTCACGGGAGTCACTTTGTAGCTTTTCTTCTTGTCGGGTTTATTATATGGCTCTATAAATCAGATTATTTTAGATTTTTCAAGATTTCTTTTTATATGGTTGTTTTTTTAGGACTTTCAGGCTACTTAGCTTTCCCAACAGTTCCTCCCTGGATGGCTGCAAATACTTTTGGACTATTTCCACATATTTCTCGTTTTGTGTGGGCTATTTATAACATGGCAATTCCCGATATCAGTTCAGGCTTTGACACTAATCCCATTGCTGCCATGCCTTCATTGCACGCAGCTTTCCCTATTCTTTGTAGTTTGATTCTCTGGCGAATATGGCGTTGGAGGGCGATTCTTTTTTATTGCTATGCTCTATTCATGCAATTTGTTATTGTTTTTTCTGGTGAACACTATATTGTTGATCTTTTGGCAGGTGCTATTTTATCTGTTATTTGTTATTTTGCATCTCGGAAAATAGACAGAGTTAAATCCAGAGCACAAGAAGGAAATTCTGACTCTGTAATTATAAATCAGAACGATGCGGGCAAGATGTTTCGAGTTGTGATTATTGGTATTCTTATTTTATTTGTTGGCACAGTTATAGGT
>CAZFCI010000264.1:0-1854 GCA_964517525.1 uncultured Clostridia bacterium
ACTTAAGCCTCCAAAGGTAAGTTTCAAGCCTGGAGTCCCAACAGGAGTTGCTTACGGTCCTATGGTTCCTGAAGGAACCTATACAGTAAGAATAACAAAGAATGGAAAAAGTTATTTTGGAAAATTGGAGTTACGCCCTGATCCTGTCTCAACCCATAAAGAAGAAGATAGAAAGCTCCAGTATGAGACGGTTATGAAATTATATGGAATGTTGGAAAAACTTGCCTACATATCCGATTCTGTTTTGAATGCAAAAAAAGAGCTTGATGGAAGAATAGAGATTCTTGAAAAGGAAAAAAGGGGAAAGGGGTTAAGAAAAATTCTAAAGGAATTCTCTGAAAAACTGAAAAAATTCCACTCAGAACTTGTTTCAGAAGAGGGTATGTATACTGAGCCAAAATTGAGCGATAGGGTTCTTGATCTTTATAGCTCTGTATCAAGTTATGGTGGAAGACCTACAAATTCCCAACTCCTTCAAATATCAGTTCTTGAAGAAGAGGTGAAAAAAGCTGAAGAAAAATTTAAGGAAATAAAAGGAAAGGAGCTTCCTAAAATAAATTCAAGGCTTTCCAGTGCCAGATTGAAACCAATTCAAATCATGGAAGAAGAGGAGTTCAAAAAGAGGGAAAGCAGGTAGTTTCCTTAGACTCAAATTTCGAAAATAGAAGCTCCACCTGAATTTTTACCCATATTAAAATTGACGGTAAAGCTTTTAAAAGATAAGGCTTTATAAATTTTTCTTTTAAGAAAATTGGAGTTAAATCTGTTGATGAAATAGATGTGAGGAGAAGGTAGAAAATAAGAAGGAGCAGATCCTCAAGCCCTTTTCTTCCAGAGAAATACCATATGGCAACTCCACAGGTAGCAATTACAAATGTTGGGGATTCAGCCTTATGATTAAAAATCACAGCCCAGATTAGGGAGGATGAGAGGAGGAGAAAACGAAATTCAATTTTTTCAAATAATTTCTTTCTCAAAAAGGAAAGAAGGAAAAGAATAATTCCTGAAAAGATAACAATTTGCTTTGAGAGGGAGAGCCCAAACCAATTTTTTAAAATTCCAAATAAAGATAATCCCTCATAAAGGGAGTAATCCCTCATTAAAAGATTCATCCAGCTTTTATAGAGAAAATAAAGATGCGATGGAGTAACAGAAAAGAGAGGAAGGAGGAGTAAAAGGATACTGAAAATAAGAGAAAATAGAAGAAACTTAACCTTTTTTGGATAAAGGAGAAATAGAAAAAATGAAACAAAACCAATGGGCTTAACAAAGAGGGAAAGAGTTAAAAATAGGGCAGAGAGATGAATTTTTCTTTTTTCAAAAAAAACAAAGGATAAGATCAAAAGTCCTGCAATAAGCCCATTACTCTGGGAATTCTGCATTGAAGTAACAATATCAATGAGAATAAACCAGATAATGTAAGCCCTTCTCTTTTCATCAATTAAATTTATTGATTTTAAAGCAAAAAATGGAAGAAGAGAGTTGAGCAAGTTCCAGAGAATAAGTCCAAAATATTCAGGGAAAATTGCAAAGAGCCCCATTAATAAAGCAAAAGTTGGACTATACTTAAAAAGATCCCAGTGCTCCTCAGGGAAGGCTTTGTAAAGGTCCTTTTTTTCAATAAGGTGGTAAAAGGACTTAGTGAAAATTAAATAGTTATTGTAATGGGGATAACTCTTCCCTCCAAAATCCTTAGTTCCTTTTGCTATCTCAAAAAAACTTACAATTAAGGTTATTCCAATATAAAAGAAAATTAGAATCTTAAGATTTGCTAATCTACCGAGAAAATTCCTCATCCTCATTGCAACTAAGAAATAATATTATTTTCAAAATCTCTGGTCAAGGAATTTTAAG
>CAZFCI010000265.1:0-3363 GCA_964517525.1 uncultured Clostridia bacterium
TGTATACACTGGAATATATATTTTGAATAAATTCAATGGAAAGGAAGCATCAGGATATACAAAGTCGAGGGTATGGTTTTCACCCCTCACCCCTGATGAGATTTGGCGATATATAGATTCAGGTGAACCAATGGACAAAGCTGGCGCATATGGTATTCAGGCAATGGGAGCCTTCTTTATAGAGAAAATTGATGGTGATTTCTTTTCTGTTATGGGTCTACCCCTGAATCTCTTGTGGAAGCTTTCCAAAGAAGTTGATTTTGAACTTTTCAGATAAAATATATGGTTACTGAGGAAAGACTGAGAAAGATAAAGGAAGTTTTAAATTTCAGACAACCTGATTTAAGAGTTGTAATTGAGAGAATAGAAAACCAGCATAATGCAAGTGCAATCCTTAGAACATGCGATGCAGTAGGATTAATAGATGTTGATATAATCCTTCCAAAATCAGGCTCCTTTCCCATTTCCCCTTCCGTAACAACTGGAGCTGAAAAATGGCTAAGGCTAAACTATTATGAATCAACAGAAGAGTGTATTGAAAAACTCAAAAAGGAAGGTTTCAAGATTGTCTGTACCTATCCGGGCAAAGATTCTCTGAAGCCATGGGAGATCGATTTTTCAGGGAAAATCGCAATTATCTTTGGAAATGAAAAAGAAGGTGTTTCTGACACAGCTCTTTCTCTTTCTGATTTCAAAATCTGGATTCCCATGTTCGGGATGGTTAGAAGTTTGAATGTATCAGTCTCCGCAGGTATGATATTATATGAAGCTTTAAAGCAAAGGTATTTTAAGAGGGAGTATGGTAAACAAAAGTTTAGTGAAGAAGAATTCAATCAGATTGTCAAACTCTGGAGTGGTGAAATTTAGAATTTTATTTTTTCTTTTAATTTTAATCAGTTCATCTCTCCTCTCTGAAGAAAGATATGTTCTCTGGTATATCATGAAGGGTAAAGCATCAGGAAAGCTTCTCTTCATTATTCCCTTCAGGGTTTATTACGAAAACTTTGCCTCTGTTATTCTAAAAGCTGAAAAGAAAGAAGATGGAGTGAGGTTTTGTTTTTCAAACATTGGTTTTCCAGGTTATCTCCTGAGAACAATTGATTTTATGGGTCATGAGATTCACATAAGAATAGCCTCTCCATCAATAAAGGAATCCCTCGAGCTTGGAAGTGTTGTTCTCAAAGAATGGGTGGAAGAGTATCCTGAATTCAGCAGACATATAAAGGAGGAGAAGAGAAAGGTTCTCCCCTTTGGATTTAGGAAAAACGATGAAGATAGCTTTTCATTCCTTATTAAAGATGATGGAAGGGTTGATATTTCCTCTCTGAATTGTAATCTTTCTCCATACTATCTTTGGCCCTCTGAGGAAGAGATTCCCCTTGCTTCCTATGATGCTCTTTTACAAGCTTTAAGGCTTTTCTCAAGACCAATTCTAAAAGTGGAGAATGGAATTCAAGAGGAGACATGGATAGACAGAGGAATTGACCTAACCTATGAATTCAACTTAATAGGTAGAATTCTTGAACAGGTTATAAGAGATTTTGTTGTTTTCAAACAGGAAAAGAAGTTTGATGTTCTCTACAAGGCGTATGAAAACAATGGGATTGTTTACATAAAGGGTGAGGCTGAACCAAATGTTGAGATATGGTCAGGATATAAAATTACGAAATATATAAGGGTTATTGAATGGGATAAAAACAAAAATCTAATTTTGAGGGAATGGATGAGAATGGAGATGTGGGGGAAGAAAGGTAGAGGAGGTTATGGAGAAATGGAGCTCAGAAGGATTAATACATACGACTGAATTAATTTTTTCTTCTCAACCTGTAAAATTTCTTCTTTCCCAATTTTAAGATAAATCCCTCCTTTTTCTTAAAATCCAATATAAAATTTACATCATCAATTCTTTCACCATCCAAATATAATCCTCCCCCCCTCATCAATCTCTTTACCTCACCCCTTGATGGTAGAATCCCTTTCTGGAATAAAAGCTCAACAATACTCAGAGATTCTTCTTCAACAGGGATTTCTTCTATCTCCTCAGGAATTTCTCCCTTTGAAAATACCTTTTCAAATTCCTCTCTTGCATCCCTTGCCTTCTCCTCGCCCCAGAAATCCTTAACAATAAGATAACCAAGCTCCTCTTTCAGCACCTTTGGATTCACCTTACCTGAAACTGCCTCTTCCCTCATCTTCTCAATTTCCTTCATGGGAATGTCCGTTAAAAGCTCATAATATTTGAACATAAGTTCATCGGAAATAGACATAATTTTCCCAAAAATGTCCTTCGGATTTTCATTTATCCCTATATAATTTCCAAGGCTTTTTGACATTTTCTCCTTGCCGTCTATTCCTTCAAGAAGGGGGAGAGTCATTATAACTTGGGGCTCCTGCCCATATTCCTTTTGCAGTTCTCTTCCAACAAGAAGATTGAATTTCTGGTCAGTCCCTCCCAGCTCAACATCAGCCTCAAGGGCGATTGAATCATATCCCTGGAAAAGGGGATATATTATTTCGTGCATAAAAACAGGAATCCCATTTTTCATTCTCTTTTCAAACTCATCCCTTTCAAGAATCCTTGCAACTGTATATTTTGAAAGAAGCTTTATAAATTCAGAAGGGGTAAACTTTGAGAGCCATCTTGAATTGAAATCAATTACTGTTTTTTCCGGATCAAGGATCTTAAATATCTGGGATTTGTAAGTTTCGGCATTGGAAAAGATTTCCTCTTCTGTCATCGGTTTTCTTGTGGATGACCTACCTGAAGGGTCTCCAATCAAACCTGTGAAGTCACCAATTAGAAATATTACAGTATGTCCAAGATCCTGAAAGTGTTTCATTTTCCTTAAAATTACTGTGTGACCAAGATGAATATCTGGAGCGGTAGGGTCAAAACCAGCTTTCACCTTTAAGGGCTTCCCGGTTTTATAAGCTCTCTCCAGTTTCTGGAGAAGTTCCTCCTCCCTTATTATCTCAACACAACCTTTCTTTAAATATTCTAATTGTTCCTCAGGCTTTATCATTTTTATATTTTATACTAAATAGCAGTAATAATGCAATTGGATAGTTAAATACGAAAAAGATTTTAAATCATTTTTCCCACAGGAATTGAATGGAATTTTTTTGCCAAACTCTTTACTTCAAGCATTCATAACTCTTCCAAAAATGAGAAATAAATTTAAAAATTTCTTTCATCGAAACTTAATTTAATCCTTTTAATTGGCTCTAATTGCCAAAGCTATTTCCATGAAATTTTGTAAACAACAAGTTTCTCGAATCCACTTTCCTTCTCAAAACCACAGTATAGATAATCATTTTTGACTTTTCCATTTAGTCCCTCTGGATAGGAAAAATCCTTTAAAG
>CAZFCI010000266.1:0-1767 GCA_964517525.1 uncultured Clostridia bacterium
ATACTACTTTAAAATCCAATGATAGGGTACAGTAAAGGTTCCGGGGTCTTTTCGTCTTGCCACAGGTAACTCGCGTCTTCACGAGTATCACAATTTCGCCGAGCCCCTCGCCGAGACAGCGCTCCCGTCGTTACAAGATTCATGCGGGTCGGAACTCCATAATAGACTATACCTTCATCAATCCACACCAAAATTTTCAAGTTTATATCTTCTCCTTCTTTCTGGAGGAAGTTTACCAAGCAACTCAATTATTTCTTTTAAACCATCATTTGTTAAATGTTTTCCTTCCTCCATAATCTGTATCACCTTACAGAAAATCTCAAAATCAATTTTTTTTGTTGTCTGGAGAGGGTATTTTTTGAAATGGGGTATTATTATATTTTTCAAATCCTGGAGAGACCTAACTTCAAACTTATAAGTATTATCCTTTCTATTCGGTCTTATAGTTCCGCATCCAAAGTAATCTTTAATTTTAAACAAAATCCCTCTATTTCTTTTATGCTGTGATATAGAAAAACTTGGTCTTATTTCCCATTTGACATCTTTAAAATTTCTCGGTGAAATACTTATAGAGAAACTACCCTCTCCATCAACAAAGCCTGTTATATAATTTGGGTCAATCATTTCTCCTCCTTTGTGGATTGATGGCCGGCGTCTTACCCTCCTTTTTCCAAGGAGAGTCCATTCGCCCGTGGCGAATGAGTCGTTACGGGGTCAATCCGCCTGCATCGGACGACTTCCCACGGTGTTGTCTTTACCTTATCCGCATAATGCAGACAGGGTACTCCTTGTAAATACCCATCCGGTAAAGAGTTCCACCGTTATGAGCCGGCTTACGGGCAAGTCCGACCGCTTACCCGACAAGGAATTTCGCTCACCTTATTTTCAGTATTTCTACTGAAAGGTGGACTGTATCTTTATCCTGTTTCTCTTTCAAGTTTTTCAAGAATTCTTTTTGCTTTCTCTTTATTTTCTCTATTCATCTGAAGTGAAATTCTTATTATTTCCTTCAACCCTTCCTTTGTTAAATGTTTCCCTTCTTCTACCATTCTTACAATTTTTGAAAACTTTTTAAAATTTATGTTCTTTGATGTTTTTAAAGGATGCTTTTCAAAAAACTCTACAATCTTAATTAAATGCTCTATTTTTCTCACTCTGTATTCATATCTGTCATCATGATTTTTCCTTACGACTCCAAATCTGAAAAATCTTTTTAAAGAATAAAGTATTTTGATATCCCTATAATGCTGAACAACTCTGAATTCCGGAAGAACTTGATAACCTGTTGTCATCTCTGGATGTTCATAAAATCCAACATAAAAGCATCCTTCTCCATCAACAAACCCAACTATCCAGTCAGGCGTTAAGTCCATCTCTTTCTCCTTTTGAAAGAGAAACAGGATATCCGGCGTACAGTCTCTGAGGAACCCCAAAAAGGGTTTCCTGCGGATTGTCCAATTCCTTTCATTTTTACCAGTTTTTCTGGTAGAAAGGACTATAAGGACTTTCCCGCATATAGCCGGATATTGCCCCCAACGTTACCGTTGGGGCAGGCAGCAACTGCTACCTTAGGACCGTTCTTTAACCCTTATGTTACCATAAGGAATGGACCATATCTTCACTTCAAAGTCAGGCGGCATTTTATTGACTTTGAAGTGTCTGGCGTATGGTCTCTGAGGATCCCCTAAAAAGGGTTTCCTGCGGGTTGTCCGGAAGGAAAATTTCCCTTCTGAAGGAATTGTTACTTATCTTATAAAAGATAAGTAT
>CAZFCI010000267.1:0-14927 GCA_964517525.1 uncultured Clostridia bacterium
CTTATATCATTGTAAAAAGTGGCTGTTCTTACAGGACTCAGTAATTTTGCTGTGAATGTTACCTTTGCAAAATCTCCTTTAAAATAATAGCATTTCCCAGATGGTGGATTAATAACAATATCTGAGTCAAGGGCTGTGGTATCTTCTGATCCTCCACCAGGAATACCAACCAGAGATTGAACTATAAGAACTGAGGCGGAGCGAGTTTTGTTTTCAAGTACATTGCAAGAGTTAAACAAGAGAAAAGGCAGAATGGCTAATACAAAAATTGTAATTTTCTTTGCCATCTTACCTCCTATCCTTTGATAATTTTGGGAGTTATAAATATCAAAAGTTCTTTATTGAGAACATTCTTTGAAAAACCTTTGAATAGATTACCAATTACTGGAATCTTGGATAAACCTGGAACAGAATTTGTTGTTATAGTATCTTCAATTCTATATATTCCTCCGATTACTGCTGTGCCTCCATCTTTCACAAGGACTGTTGTTTTTGCGCTCTGGGTAATTATTGGAGGTATACCCTGGACAAGGTTAGCGAAATCAGCCGCATCATTTCTTATTTCAATGGTCATTATTATTGTTCCTTCTGCTGTTATTTGAGGAGTAACATGGAGCTCAAGGGCTGCGTTTACATATCTTGTTGTAACAGTGTTATTGGCAACAGTCTGGACAGGTATCTGCCTTCCCTGAAGAATCTCTGCAGTTTCATTATTTTGAGCGGATATCTTTGGTGCGGAAAGAATTTTTCCCTGCCCTGATGTCTCAAGGGCAGTAAGAGCAATATCAAGGCGGAAGGTGTCCACAACATTTCCGAGGGAAATTCCGAGGCCACTTGAGAAAGCTGGAGCAGGTAAATTGACTGCATATCCATCAAGGGGATTATTCTGTAGTCCTCCCTCTCTTATAGCCGAGCCATCAACCATTATTGAGTTGGGAAATCTTAGAGATGTCTGGTTACCGTATGCTGTATCAGCAGCTGCAAAAAATCCCCATTGAATACCTAAATTCTTTGTGTAGTTTGTGTTTATCTCAACTATTCTTGCCTCAATAGAGACTTGAGGAATTGCAGCATCAAGGGTCTCGATGAGCTTATCAATAACACCAACTTTATCAGGTATATCTGAAATAATTAAAGTATTTGTTCTTTCATCAATTATTATCTCCCCCCTCTGGGAGAGCTGTTTCTGTAAAATTGGCTGAACCGCTTTTGCCTTTGCATAACTTAAAGTTCTTGTTATTACTTTAAGCTCTCCAGCAAGTTGCTGGGCTTCTTTAAGTTTTCTTGCAGCCTCTTGCTCCCTTGTCAGGGTTTCTACTTTTGCTATTCTCAAAACATTACCCTCCATTACAGAGCCAAGTCCATTTGTCTTCAAAATTAAATCGAGAGCCTGGTCCCAAGGTATCAAGTTAAGCTCGCAGGTGACCCTTCCTGTTACTCCAGGATCAATTATTATGTTTATATTGGCTACAGTAGCAACAAATTTCAGGAAATCTCTTATATCAGCATCTTTAAACCTGAATGAGAACTTCTGGCCTCTGTAAACTTTACCTTCTTCAGTTATGACCTTTGGCTGAAAGAGTTCTTGAGCAGGTTTTTTCGGCTCTTCCTTTGGTTTCTCTTCTGGCTTTTGCTCTTTTATCTTTTCTTCCTTTGGTTTCTCCTGCTCAACTTTAGAAGGTGCTGGAGTCTTTGGAACTTCTACTTTTTCTTCTTTCTTCTCAACAGGTGTTATCTTGGTTTCTGGAGGCGTAATCTCTTCTTCTTTTTTAGGAACTTCTGCGCTAATCTTAGGAGCAGAAGGTTTCAAGGAAAATACAGTAACAAGAATTCCATCAGCAACGCTTTTTACATTATACTCAGGAATTTTTCCTGTCACATCAATAACAACTCTGGTCACATAGGGGGATGTTCTATTTTGAGCAACTCTTACCGACTTAACAATTGCACTACCCTTTACTGGAAAAACACCTTTAATACAAAGATTCTTTGCATCAACAAGGTCAACAACTATTCTGTTGGGATTCTCAAGGATAAAATCTTCAAACTTGTTAAGATTTTCACCAATTACAAGAATTTCAAGTCCACCTTCGAATTGATTAACCTTTAAATCTCTAACCCGGGTTGTTATGAGAGGTTTTTCTTCCTTGGCAGGAGAGCCCATCTGTTCTTGGACTACCTGAGGAGCGGAGCTGGTAGATTTTGTAGAAGGAACAGATTCAGGATTGTAGAAATTCACAAAGAGCTCCTCCCTTTCAGAATAAACTCTGTAAGGAACTGGTTTAGCAAGAAAGAAATTCGCAAGAACTCCTTTCTCTCTTTGCTGGAGGACAAGTTTTTTCACTACAGAGGAATTAACATTATATTCTCTCGGTATGTCCTTCATGTTTATCTGGTTTAGTTCCATCTTCACCAGAAGGATATCAGATGGATCATTGTAAATTGGAGGGAGAGGCACAAAGGAAGAGGTCTTGAAGATGAACACTGTCTTGTCATTCTGATTGTCAAAAACAACCTTGTTAATGCTTACACTCTCTTTCTGTTCTCCCTGAATGGAAAAAGATAACAAGAGAATTACAATTAATAACAAACTAATCTTTTTCATTTTCCCTCCTCTTCAGGGCTTAGTTTTTTAACTATATCCTCATAATTCCTTAATAATCCAGGTCTTCTTAACTCTCTTCTAAAAACCACTTTATTCCAATCTATCGATAATACATATCCGTCAAATAGTCTATCTCCTTTCTTCAGAAAATAAGGCATTCCATCAGGTCCTGTTAAAGTTGCCCAGCATTGACCTGCTTCATTACAGGATATTCCCACCAGCTCAAGCTCCCCGATTAGAAGAGCCTGCTCTCCCGTTAATCCCGGAGTCTTACTTTCTTCTCCAGCAAGAAGATCAACAAATGGATCCCTTCTTCCTGAGGGATTATAGACATAATCTCCTGGGGGGTTCTCATCTTCTGCAATTTTTTGTTCTCCAACTTTTGGAGTTTGTTGTTGTTGAGAAGTTAATGTAGAAAGATAAAAGATTGAAAATAAAATTAAAATAAAAATTTTCCTCATTGTATCCCCTCCAATTTTTCAGTTTCTTTTTCGCCCCTTGCGGGCCTTGCCCTTCTTGGCTGAGGTGGTGCAGGAGGTCTCTCCTGCCCAATGTAAGTGATAGCATCCCATGTTATACTTATAGTTCTAAGGGAGGTCTGCTTTGGCAAGGCTGAGATTACAATGTTGTCAACATTAAAGATTTTTTTATACCTGCTCAGATGATCAAGAAAGTATCCAAAGTCGTGATAATTTCCTGTCATGCTTATGGAGAAGGGCCACTCTATGTAAAGATCCCTTTGAACTTCTGGTTTTGGAGTGAACTTTGAAATTTCAAGACGGTAATTGTAGGCAAGAGATTGGATTTTTTTGATTATATCACTTACATCCCTTCTTTCAGGAATGATTTCCTTTAATGTCTTGAGCTTCTCCTCGAGATATGCCACTTCTCTTTTTAGTCTATCAGCTTCCAGTTTTCTTTTCTCAGCCTTCTCAACTTCTTCCTGTAAACTCTTTCTTTGCTCTTTTGTAGTGTTCAGTGTACTCAGCTGTCCCTTGAAATAAACAAAATAAGATGCAATAAAAATCAATACACAAAAACCCAAAAATACAAATAACTGAGCAAGGGGTGACAATTTTTTTAAATCCATATCTCACCTCTTTTCAAGGGAAAACTTTGCCTCTATTGTGAAATCAAAGACCCCACCGCCCTTTTGAGAGGTTCTCATTGTTGAATCTTTAAGGGCTACATCCTTGAAGAAGCCTGTTGTCTCAAGTTGTGATATAAAATCAGCTATTATATTGTTAGAAAAAGCTCCTCCTGATATAGAAATCTTTCCTCCCGAAAAGGAAAGCCTTTTTAGCCACATACCATCTGGAATATTCTTGCTAACTTCATCAAGCAAACGAACGGGAACCTTCTGCTTTTCTTTAAGTGCTTCTATAACTTTTATTTTCTCTTCAAAAGCTTTTTTCTGAGCGTTGTATTTTTCAATGTCAGAAATTACTCCCGCAAGCTCCCTCTTTTTATTCTCAAGCCCCTCAAGCAATCTCCTCTCCGATTCAATCGCTCTGGAAATGTTTAGATGAAGTAGCAAGATCAAAACAGCAGTCAGAATAAGAAGAAGGACAAAGAGAGAGGTTTGAACTTTTTCCTTTTTCTCAGGTTTTACAGTTATTAAAGGTTTTACCTCTTTCTTTTCAGCTCTTAATAAATTAATTTTTATCATAACTAATCTCCTATTTTTCTTAAAGCAAGCCCTACAGCAATACCAAATACAGGTGCCATCTCCATTAGGAAATCCCTATCATAGAGTTTCTCGTTAAAATGGATGTTTCTGAAGGGATTGAAAAGTTCAACAGGACAATCAAACTCCTTGCCGAGGAAGCTTTGGAAGCCTGGCAATTTTGCGGAACCACCACTTAAGATAATCCTTTCAATTCTTTTGTCGGTGTAAGAAAGCTTTAGGAAGTCGATAGTTTGGGCTATCTCCCTTCTCAAGTCATTGAAGCCAATCTGAATCAAGGGCTGAATAACTGCAGGTGAAATACCATCAACAGAGTTTCCTCTCTTAAGACTTTCTGCTTTCTCAAAGGTTAAGGAGAACTCTTTCTGAATCAAATCTGTAAAGTAATTACCACCCAGGGAAACATCCCTTACCAGGAGAGGAGTTCCACCAGCTACTATGTTGATGTTGGTTACCGAAGCACCAATGTTAATAAGAATAACCACCCTATCTCTATACATTTCATAATTTGCCTCGAAGGCGTTTTGAAGGGCAAGACCATCGATATCCATAAGAGAAACATTTCTTCCAGCCTGAATGATAGCGGTAGTATAAAGATTTATTCTGTCCTTTCTTGCTGCGGTCAGGATTATCTCCATCTTACCCTGTTCTGGAGAAGTATTAACAATGAAATAGTCAAGATTAACATCTTCAATTGGAAGGGAGATATGGTGCTTTGCTTCCCATTGTATCGATTCTTCAAGTTCCTCAGGACTCATTAGAGGTAGAACTATCTTCTTAATGCTCACCGCACTTCCTGAGATAGAAGTTGCAACATTGTTGTTTCTTATCTTCAGCTCGGCGAAAAGCTTTTTAATGGAATCAGATACAGTAGTAGAATCCATAATTGTCCCTTCCACAATAGCCTGATGAGGTAGTGGTTCGTAGCCAAGGGCTGTCAATTCATAGACTTCTTCATGCTTCTTTGCTCTTGAGCTAAGTTCTACGAGCTTTATCGCACTAGAACCCAAATCTAACCCTACCAAATTCTTCTTTTTCCCCATGCCAAACACATTAAAACTCCTTCATTTCATTATTCTTATTTCTTTGTATCAGAAAAAAAACCCTTTGTCAAGTGTTTCCTAATTTTGTGGGTCAAATTAGCCTCAATACTGCATAAAAAGGGAAAATAGGCTTATTATGGAGTCAATATTTTCAGTCATTTTTGAATTCCCACCTCAAAATCAAATTTGTCTTTCCTATCTATTTCATTTCTCCAGTTTATTTCTTTCTCTCTAAATCTTGGTAATTTAGATATTGCATCGAACCAAACCTCTGCCATTAGCTGATAACCGAGCTCATTAGGGTGATTGTGACCAGAGTAAAGGGCTCTCCATCCACCTTTTTCCTCAGGATAGCTTATGAAAGCGTTGTACTGGTCGACAAGGGGTATTTTGTATTCCTTCGATATCTCAGTTATATATTTGTTTATCTCCTCTATTCTCGGATTCAAATACTCTGCCCAGAAAGCTTTTGGTATAATGTTGGCAATTAATGGTCTCATTCTATAAGATAAAGAGAGCTTAACCATCTGCCCTAAATTTAAACCAGTAAACCAAGCAGGGTAATGCCAAACATCATTTGTTCCTTCCATAATCAAAATATAAAGGGAGGGATCTCCCTTTATAACTCTTTCTATTCTTGAGAGTCCTGCAACAGTGTCCTCTCCTGGTACCCCCCTGTTCAAAACCTTTATATTCTTTGAATATTCCTCTTTAAGAAGTCTTTCAAGTCTTGGAACATAACCTTCTGCTTCTGGTTTGTAGTCAACCATTCCATAGGTAATGCTGTCTCCAAAGGCAATGAAAGAGTTTATATCCATTTCAAAGGGCTCTTCCTTTTCATTTAAGGTTCTTTCTTTTAGACTCTCAATAAAAACTTCACCTCCTCTATAGCTCTTCCAGCTAATATCAAAGGGTTCAAAGGATACAGAAGGTTCTACATCCTGAAAATTGTTGTCAGTTATCCTTTCAACAGGTGAAAAATTTGAACCATCCCATTTTGTAAGATAAATCTCCCAGTCATTTCCGTCAAATCCAGACCATACTATCCATATAATCCCATTTCCATCCCTTTTAGAAGAAATAAAAAAAGATGGAGATTTAAAGAAGGAAGAAAAATTTAAAATTTTATTTTCAAGAAAGGTGTAGAAAATTCCATGGGGAGAAGGAATTAATAGAAGGAGTCTTCCAAAAATATCCTCTTCAACCACTGGATTTGAAGCTTCAAAGGGAAGGTCAAGAAAATACTGGGTGAATCTTTCATTAAAATAAAGGATAAGAGACTGAACATCTTTATTGAGATTAACCCAGATTACAGAGGGGTAGCCTTGATAGAAGAAAAGATGAGGATCGTAATTGTTTCCGGAAAAGTTTCTTGAAAGAGTCTTAATTTGGGTTATTCCTTCAGTTTTCTTTTCTATGAGGAGAATTTCGTTTCTACCATTGACAGGTAAGCTTTTAACGCTGAATATTTCCTCATTCTCAGAAAACAAAGAAATAGAAAAAAAAGAAAGAAACAAAAAAGATCTCAGAATAAATGACATCTCACATACCTCTCATCTATGAATTTTAATTCAGGAAATGATGATTTACAAACTTCTATCTTAGAATTGCATTTTGGAAAAAAGGGACAACCTTCTGAAATCTTCTCCAATTTTTCTTTAAAACTTGGAAAAAGAAGATATTTTGTGTAAGGATGGTAAGGACTCTCTAAGATATTAATCTTCCCACTCTCCATAACCATGCCTTTATAGAGAATGACAATGGAATCAGCAAATTGATTTATATTGTTTAAATCGTGGGTAATAAAAATCCATGTCATTCCATTCTTTCTTTTATAATCCAAAAGGGTTAAAAGCAATCGCTCTTTTATAACAGGATCGATGAAAGAAAAGGGTTCATCAAGAATCAAAAGGTAAGGAGAAACTAAAAGTGCTCTCGCAATAGCAATTCTCTGTTTTTCTCCTCCACTCAGCTCTTCAGCTTTTCTTCTCTTGAGAAATTTTTCAATCTCCAATAAATCCATTAGATAATCAATTTTCTCTTCCATCTCCTTTTTGGAACATATTGAATAATTCAAAAGAGGCTCCCTTAACAAGAATTCAACCCTCTTTTTTGGATTAAGGCTCCTTCCAGGATCCTGAAATACAAGCTGAACTTCTTTCCACAGGGATTTTTTGTTTCTGTATTCTCTAACGCTTTTGTTCTTAAAAATAACCTCTCCATCAGTAGGATCCTCGAGAAAGGATGCTATCATGGCAAGGGTTGTTTTTCCTGAACCTGATTCTCCAATTATTGAAATTACTGACCCACTTTTAACAGAAAAACTAACACTATCAAGGGCTTTTACAACTCCACCTCCTCCTTTGTAATATTTTCTTACATTCCTAAAACTTAAGATCTCATTCATAAAGCCAGCACCTCACTACTCTTCCATACTTTTCAAATATAGGTGGCATCTCCTCGCACTTTTTCATTTTCGAAGGACAGAAAGAAGAAAAAAAGCATGAATTTTGATTCTCAATTCTTTTAAAATGATACTTTCTAAATAGTGGTTTCCCAAGGAGAGCGGATGTGTATGGATGGAAGGGTTCTAAAAATAAATTATCAGTTTTACCAACTTCTAAAATATAACCTTTGTAAATAATAACGGTTTTTTCAGTTATACCCTTTAACAAATCTATTCTATGGGTCACAAAAATAAATCCAATTTTTTTGATATTTTTCAAGCTAATAAAAAGATTTATTATCTGTTTCTCATGGACATTGTCTAAGGATGAGGTTGGTTCATCAGCAAGAATAAACTTTGACTCATGAAGAAGAGCCATCCCAATTCCTATTCTCTGAAGCATCCCTGAACTTAACTGGAAGGGGAACATTTTCAACCATTTCTCTGGTTCCTCAAAACCTGCAAGCTCAAGGGAACTGAAAATTCTTTCCCTTATCTGATTTTTGTCCAGTCCATGGGAAAGAGCAAATTCCTCAATCTGTTTGAAAATATTGATTGAAGGATTGAAGTAAAGATGCGGCTCCTGAATTATCATGAATATTTCTTTCCCTCTTATTTGCCTAATCTCTTTTTCACTGACTTTCAGTAAATCCTTCCCATCTAAAATAATTCTCCCCTTCCTAAAAAACATTCTTTCAGGAAGAACCCTTAGAATTGCTCTTAAGAGAGTGGTTTTCCCTGAACCATTTTCTCCAGCTAATCCAATCCATTCCCCTTCTTTTATTTCAAGATTTATATCTTTTAAAATTTCTTTACCGTCCAAAGAAGATATACTCAAATCTTCAATTTTCAGACTCATTATATGGATTTCTTTGAAGGTTGGTAGAATCCAAACACTTCCTTTAAGGAAGATACAATCTCTCCAAGGGTTGCATTGTTTCTTAGAGCTTCGAGGACAAAGGGTATAATATTATCTTTTCCTTTAGCTTTCTCTTTAAGAATATTAAGGGAAGATTTAACCGAACTTTCATCCCTTGACTTCTTAAACTCCGCCAATCTCTTCTTCTGATTCTCTTCGACCTCAGGTTTTAAATAGATTGTCTCAGGTTTTACCTCTTCCCCCTCTGTAAACATATTTACACCAACAACTATATCTTCCTTTCTTTCTATTCTTTTTTGAGCTTTATAGGCACTATCTGCTATTTCTTCCTGAATCCACCCCATCTCTATAGCCTTTAATGCTCCTCCCATTTTTTCAATTCTCTCAAGATAATCAAAAACCCTTTTTTCAATCTCATTTGTTAAATACTCAACATAATAGGAACCACCAATGGGATCTACCACATAGGGAATTGAAGTCTCGTAAGCAATAATCTGCTGGGTTCTAAGGGCAATCTTTACAGATTTTTCTGAAGGAAGAGCGAGAGCTTCATCGAGGGAATTGGTATGAAGGGATTGTGTACCTCCAAGAATTGCTGAAAGAGCCTGAAGGGTGACCCTAATGATATTGTTCTCAGGTTGTTGATATGTAAGAGTTGAACCTGCTGTCTGGGTGTGGAATCTCAACATCCAGGACCTCGGATTTTCAGCTTTAAATCTTTCCTTCATTATTTTTGCCCATATTCTCCTTGCAGCCCTAAACTTTGCAATCTCCTCAAAAAAATTGTTATGGGATGAAAAAAAGAAGGATATTCGAGGTGCAAACTCGTCAACACTCATTCTCTTTGAAAACTCCTCCACATAAGAGATGGCATTGGAAAAGGTGAAAGCAAGCTCTTGAACAGCAGTTGCTCCTGCCTCTCTTATGTGATACCCACTTATACTTATAAAATTCCATTGGGGAACATTTTTACAACAGAATTCAACAAGGTCTCCTGTTATCCTCATAGAAGGTTCTGGAGGGAAGATGTAAGTTCCCCTTGCAATAAATTCTTTAAGTATATCATTCTGAATAGTCCCCCTTAGTTTCTTCCAGTCTATTCCTCTTTTTTCCCCAATTACAAGAAACATGGGAAGGATTATAAAGGCAGTGGCATTTATTGTCATAGAAACTGAGACCTCATCAAGGGGTATACCATCAAAAAGAACCTCCATATCAGAAAGGGAGCTAATTGCAACCCCTACTCTTCCAATTTCACCAGAAGCAAGAGGGTCATCGGAATCAAGACCTATCTGGGTCGGTAAATCAAAAGCAACGGAAAGACCTGTCTGCCCATGTTCTAGAAGGTATTTGTATCTTTTATTTGACTCCTCTGCTGTTCCAAATCCAGCATACTGCCTCATAGTCCACAACTTCTCCCTGTACATCTCCCTGTGAATTCCTCTTGTAAAGGGATATTCTCCTGGAATTCCTGAATTTTCATCAAATTCTTCTCCTTTAATATCTTCTCTCGTAAAAAATTCCTTGATTAAAATACCTGAAGATGTGAAAAATTCTTTTTCTTTCTTCATAACAAGAATTATAATTTAAAATTTCAGATTTTTACAAGAAAAAATATATAGTAAAGCGATTAGTTAATAATTAGTTAGAGTTTGCGAAGAGAACTTAAAAAATCTTTAAAACAGATTTCATACGAAAGATTAGATGCAAATAAAAAATTAGTTATAAATTGTTGTTACCTATAAATGTTGAAAAAATAAATAAAAATGATAAAATTTTTGTATGCATATAAGGCAAGTTAGTTTAAAGATTATGAGAAAAGAGAGTTCATAAAAGAAATAGAAGGATTAAATCTTGATAAATTTAAATATAGAATTGGAATGATTAGAAAGAGGATAAGTCTTTATTATGACTGAGAATACTAAATGAGAGAAACCTATTTTAGTTCGGAAACAATTGATAAAAAATCTCGGCAAATGCTTCAGAAATTGAGTAAATATAGAGAACAACACAAAATAATCTTCGTTCCTGAACATTCTGCGCTTTTAATTATTGACATGCAGAGATATTTTCTTGATGAAAGATCCCATGCCTATGTTCCAAGTTCTTCACCGGTTATACCAAGGATTAAAGAGCTATCGAATACCTTTCTCAAAGCAAACCTTCCAGTTTTCCTGACACGCCATCTTAACAATCATCAGAATGCAAAACTTATGAGAGAATGGTGGAAGGATTTGATAACGGAAGAAAATGTCTTTAGTGAAATTATACCTGAGCTAAGTCTTCCCAGCACAATGGTTATCAAAAAGACACAATATGATGCATTCTATGATACAATCCTCGAAGACTTGCTAAAAGAAAAAGGGGTGAAACAGCTTGTAATAACTGGAGTAGTAACTCACTTATGTTGTGAGACAACAGTAAGATCTGCCTTCGTCAGAGGATACAAAGTTTTTTTTCCGATTGATGGAACTGCCACCTATAAAGAAGAATTTCATTGGGCGACTTTTCTTAATCTCTCTCATGGTTTTGCCACACCTGTTCTCATTAAAGAGCTACAAAAATGCTTGGAGGCATATCAAAATGGATGTTAACCATGTGGTTATAATAGGAGCAGGTCCGTCAGGAATAGCAACAGCAATTCAGCTAAAACGATATGAAATTGAACCTATACTTTTAGAAAAGGATGAGGTTGGTGGACTTTTAAGGAATGCTAATTTAGTGGAGAACTATCCTGGGTTTCCTGAGGGAATTCCTGGGCAAGAACTTGTAAAACTTTTTATAAAGCAACTGAAAAATGCTGGAATTAAAGTCTGTTTTGAGGAGGTGTTAGAACTCGATTATATGAACAAAGTGTTTTCTATTCGAACTAGTCAAAGAACAATAATTTCTTCCATTGTAGTTATTGCCTCTGGCACAGAGTCACTGAGACTTTCTGTTCCAGAAATCCCGGAAGAGCTCAAAAACCGCGTATTTTATGAGGTCCATGCTATGGCTGAAGTGAAAGACAAGAGGATTGCGATTATTGGAGGTGGCGATGGTGCTTTCGATTATGCTCTTACACTCTCTCAAAGGAATGATGTTATAATCTTAAACAAGAATGATAAAGCAAAATGTGTTCCTGCACTATCGAAGAGATGTATGAAAGCCAAGAATATCTTCTATTTTGATAGTATTAAGGTAGAAGAAATAAAAGATGTAGAGGCTGGATTGCTGTTAGTTTGTAATCATTATGGGAGTGGAAAAAAAGAGCAAATCTATGTAGATTACATAGTTATTTCTATTGGAAGAAGACCTTGTCTTGATTTTTTGAGTGTTAATCTCAAGAAAAAGCTTAAAAAACTTATAAAGGAAAAAAAGCTTTTTATGGTGGGAGATGTTAAAAATGAAATCTACAGACAAACTGCTATTTGTGTAGGAGATGGGGTCAAATCTGCTATGGAAATTTACAAGAAAATAACAGGAGAAAAAATATGAAGATAGTTGCAAAGGTCGGAAGAGAAGATATTGCCATGGTCTATATCGCTGAAATGAATAAAGGTAAAAAAATAGAATTTGTTGAGTCTGTTCAACCTCCACTGCCAAGGGAAAAGAAGTGGGTTTTGATTTTATCTACCTTGTATGGTTGTCCTGTTCGCTGTCGCTTTTGTGATGCTGGAGACGATTTTCAGGGAAAACTTTCTAAAGATGAGATAATATCTCAGATTGATTATTTAGTAAGAATGCGTTTCCCTGAAAGGAAAGTTTCTGTTGAAAAGTTTAAGGTTCAATTTGCAAGAATGGGGGAACCAGCCTTTAATCAAGATGTCCTTGATGTAATAATGGAACTCCCTAATTTATACAATGCTCCTGGGCTCATCCCATGCATTTCTACAATCGCACCTGAGGGGACAGATGGATTTTTTGAAAGATTGCTCGATATTAAAAAAAGATATTATAGGGAAAAATTTCAATTTCAGTTCTCTATTCATACTACTGATATGGAATTAAGGGATTGGCTTGTTCCTGTAAAAAAATGGGATTTTAGAAAAATGGCAGAATACGGAAATCTATTTTATGAAAGGGGGGACAGAAAGATTGCCCTTAATTTCGCTTTGGCAGATGGGATGCCTGTTGAACCAGATATTCTTTTACACCATTTTAGCCCAGATAAATTTTTAATTAAGATAACCCCGGTAAATCCCACATATCAGGCAACAAAAAACAAAATATCTTCCTATATTTTGCCAGAGAAAAAGGAGTATCCAGTAATTGATGCATTATCTGAAGCTGGCTATGAAGTTCTCCTGAGTATAGGAGAATTAGAAGAGAACTATATTGGTAGCAACTGCGGTCAATATATAACAAATTACAAGGGAAAAAAGAAATTCATAAAGGATGGATATACTTATCGTATCCATAAACTTTAAAAAACAAAGAATAACAAACACTCTTTACTGGATGGCGACTTTGAATCATAGAAGTGTTTTTTATGGATTAAAGAGAAATTTTCTGAGCATTTGTGAAACTCTGTGAAACTGATGTTTTTGTATATAAGATTAGATAAAGTTAAGAAAGTAGCGGTCGCAGTGAATCTTCTATATTTAGGTTTAAAATATGCGTCTATTCTAAACTATAAGAGGCTCAATAGTAGAAAACATGAAGAATGTGGCTAAAATCTTTAACTTAACAGATATTTGAAATTTAAAAAATCAGAAGTAAAATAAATTTGTGGAGAGAAAAATCCTTACAATTTTGGTGACCGATCTTGAAGGTTTTTCTGGAATTTCCTTTCAAACCCATAGGGAGATTCTTGAGGATTTTCTAAAAGAGCACAGAAAAAGGGTTGAGGAGATTGTCTCAAAACATAGGGGGAAAATAGTAAAAGTTCTTGGTGATGGTTTCCTATGCATTTTCAATACTGTTACTGAAGCAGTTCATTCTGGAAAAGACTTACAAGAATACTCAATTCCTGAACCTCCAATGGGTATAGAAAAAATAAGATTAAAAATTGCAATCCATGCAGGTGAAGTTGGAATTGATGAAGAAGGAGACATTCATGGAGATGCTGTTAATCTTGTTTTTAGATTATCTCAGTCTGTAAAGGGTGGTTGCATATGTATAACAGAAGAGGGTTATAAGATAAGTAAGACCTCAGAATATGAAGCAATTCCTCTTATTCCCTTTCAATTCAAAGGTTTTCCCCATCCTGTGAAGATATATTTAATTCTAACCCATCATAAGGAGAAAAAGCCTTTAATTGCTACAGATGATGGGAAACCCGCCTTTAAAATCGCTCCATGGTGGAGAAGGCTAATTTCCTTTTACATGGATGTTTTAATTTTTATGAGCACCATTGGAATAGTTTCAGGAATCCTAATTCAGCCTCTGATAAAGATTAGTCCTCCCACTAAGGTTCAGGAGACAAAACCTGTTGTCCAGATGGGGACACCCGCTGGAAAATTGAGGGCATACGACAAGAAAATAGAGATAGAAACACCTGTTGCCAATGTAGAGGCAGAACCTGGAAAGATTGTTATAGAGAAGGAAAAGAAGCCAATCTTCGAGTTTAACTATTTCCATTTAACTGGAATAGAAATGATAATCTTTGCCATTTATTTATCAATTTTCTGGATTCTCGGCAAAGGAAGAACTCCAGGGGATTGGCTTACCCAGATAAGGGTTGTCCAACAGGATAGCGGACAACCACCATCAATTCTCCAATCCATAATTCGCTCTTTATTACTCGTAGTTCTAATCCTTCCAGCTGGTCTTGGAATGCTAATTCCTTATTTAATTTCGAGAAGGCTAATCCACGACCAGTTAACAAAGACAATTGTTGTAAGAGAAATTCCTCTTAAATAGAATTAATCTTTTGAAATCCTCTCTTTTTAGGTTATAATAAAAAATAAAATTAAATTTTAGGAGGTTTGAAAAATGGCTCTGATAATTCTTGAGGAATGTATTAATTGTGGCGCCTGTGAGCCCGAATGCCCTAATAAGGCAATCTCTCCAGGTGATAATATCTATGTAATTGATCCTGACAAGTGCACAGAATGCGTAGGACATTTCCCAGAATCTCAATGCGTTCAGGTTTGCCCTGTTGACTGCATTAAGCCTGATCCAGCTCATCAGGAAACAAAGGAACAACTTATTGAAAAATTCAAGAAACTACATCCTGATAAAGAACCTGTTTTATAAAAGAGATCGATAAAAAATTTAATATAGGTTAAGATTCAAGTGAAAAAAGAGGATATAATTTCTTTATTAAGAGGCATATATTATCC
>CAZFCI010000268.1:0-1779 GCA_964517525.1 uncultured Clostridia bacterium
TAGCGTGGAATACGCAGTTACTGTTCCTTAACATTTTGATATAGTAAAAAATTAACATATTGACATAGTAATAACAATCTTTATATTCACAGCCCAGCGATGAAGAATGAAATGCCTGAGACAAGGCTCATTTTCTAAAAAAGGATAAAAAATTTAATTTAGCCAAGTGTGGAAATAAAAAAGGCACAAGATTATTGTCCCACTTCTTTAATTTCGAGAGGGAATTAAACTGACTTTATTGAAATTTTGAAACGGAGGAGGGACTGGAAGAATTCATTGTTTCGGCGATCTCAGGAGGTATCAAATCTAATCTGGATACGGAGACTCAAGATCTCAATTAGCTCGTCTTTCAGCAAGCTTCCTTTCTCCATTAATTGGCTGATAATGTGTGCTATTTAGAGAAGGAAATAAAAGTTCTTGAACGCCGTGCTGTCTTTGCTGTATGGGTGTTCCAGTCCATATCCTCCGTTTTTTTGTGTATTGAACCCTTCGTTCTCAATTTTCCAGCGTAATCTCCCTCCTTTTGCAATAATATTACAGGTGTGCTCAGATAGGGGAAAATTTGTCAACCATACAAATCGGGTAATCTTTTTCTTTTTCTCTTCCAGGCATTCTAATATGTTCAGTTTATGACCCTCATAATCAATCTCTGGAACCCAGTAATACTTCTGTAATACCTTATCTTCCCGCCGAATCATTGTGTTCTCGAGGGAAAGATTCTTTAAACTTTCATACTCCTTATACACAGACAGAATTCTCTTTTCCATCATTTTCAATAAATTCAGTGGCAATAGAAAAAGCCATGCCTCCTGGAGTAACCAGCTTGGCTTCCAGCACGGGATGATAGTATATAGCCCCATCTTCACCGATTTTCTGTTTCAAACAGTGCTCACAATGTTTTTCCTTAAATTGGAGACTGCGAGTCCCATCTACCACAATAATGTAATGCTTGAACAGCCTGTCATTGACAAAAACCTTATTCCGAATAAGCGTCCGCATCATTTCTTCTCGTATGCGAGAAATTTCTTCCGGAGAAATCCTCTCCAGTAGATAATTGACAGTATCTTCATGAGGAACTTTCTCTTGCCTACAAACAATATGCTCTTTTTGACACCTCGCAAGATTCATCACAATATGGATGTTTCTGGCAAACGCTTCGGTACCCAAAGCAAATTTGATATTCCTTCGAGAACCTACTTTGAATAAAAACAACAAAATCCCTACCCATACAAGACATGCTAAGGGATATATGCACTTCTCTTTCATTCGAGGGTCGGGAATCTTCTCAAGCCATTTTGAAAATTTAGGAAAAATATGTAGTCTTAATTTGGAAGTATCTACAAAGTGAAACTTTAGTAAGAAAAATTTTCATTCTTCAGGGCTGATTCACAGGATTTCTTCTTTTAAAAGGCGAAATATCCTCGCATGGGAAATAGGTTCCAGGCAATTGGCTTCAGTAGAGTATCAGACAAGATTTCCGTCCAGGAATTCGTTGACGAGAACCTGAAAAATCATAATATTCAGATAGAAAGAATTAAGGATGCCTTTTATCGTATATTTATTAAAAACTTTAGGGATAATATTAGGCTATGGTTTGTCACAAGGCAGGTTCAGGAATCACCAGAAAATTTTGAACTGCTGAGTACGTATCCTGGTTTTGTTGGGGAAAAATATCAGGATTTTCAGGTAATCCATCTGTTTTTCAGCCCTACCGAGGGGAAAGGATTAATATTTGGAAATTTGAAAGGTGTTGATGGAGATTTTTCTGTTCCCATATTG
>CAZFCI010000269.1:0-2692 GCA_964517525.1 uncultured Clostridia bacterium
GGTGAAGAGATTGAGATAGGTGAAGTATCTTGCATAGCCTGGGTCTTTTCCCATATATCCAATGGAGTAAACATGAATTAGAAAACCAACTCCAGAAACAACAAGAGCCATAACCGCAGATAAAGGATCAAATTGGAAGGAGAGGTCTATAGAAAATGGAGCGGAACTTCCGTCCCTCAGGACTGCTATTGCTCCTGGGACCCATTCGAAAAGAATTGCCTTAACAAGTCTATTTTCAGCAGGGAGTTTGAGAAGTTCAAGGGTAGCTATAGAAGAGAGAATGAAGGAAAGGAAGGGGGTTCCAACAGCAAAAATATTCACCCATCTTTTCTTTTTAAAAAAGCTTATCCCAAAAAGACCATTGACAAGGGCTCCAAAAGCAGGGAAAAGGGGTATTAGCCAGAAATATTTAAGCATTTTCTATCCCTTCATCAAAGTCATATCATCTATGTTAAAGGTGTCTTTATTCCTCATAAAAGCAATTATCAAACCAAAGGCAACAGCTGCCTCTGCAACAGCTACAGCTATGACGAATAAGGCAAATATCTGCCCTTTAACATCTCCAAGATAGTCTGCAAAAGCTATAAAGTTCAAATTTACCCCATTTAGCATGAGCTCAATGGACATTAGAATGATTATAAGATTTCTTCTGAGAAGGACACCAAGAATCCCTATCAAGAATAAAATTGAGCCAACAGCTATCATAAAATTTATATTCATGTTCTCTTCCTTGCAAGATAAATTGTTGCTATCATTGCTCCTATAAGGAGTAAAGATGCCAACTCAAAGGGTATAACATAGTTTTTTAAGAGAACATCAGAGAAAGTTTTTAAATCCAGAACCTTTGTGGGTGCAGGGAATGGATAAGAAGCTCTTTTTATTAAGAGATAAACAATTTCTCCCGCAACAAGAAGGAGAATCAAAGAAGAAACAATGTATAGAAAAGCATTCCTCCTTTTTCCTCCGACTTCTTCAAGTTTTATGAGGAAAATTATGAAGAGGTAAATTACCATAATACCGCCAGCATAAACAAGAATCTGAACAGCTCCAAGAAATTCTGCATTTAGCATAAAGAAGATTCCAGCAATTGAGAGAATTGTGAAGATTAAAAATATAGCGCTGTGAACTGCATTTTTAACTGCTATAACAAAAATTGCAAAAACAATGCTCATAAATGAAAAAAGATAAATAAAGAATGAATAAAGATCCATAATTAAAACTCCGCAAGCTTTTCTAATATATTTGAATCAGCATAAAGATCCTCTTTTTGAATGAAAAGCCTTTTCTTATCATAGGTTGCAAGCTCGTAGTCCTTAGTGAATCTTATTGCATTTGTAGGACAGACTTCAACACAGAGACCACAGAACATGCATCTTGACATATTCCATGTAAAGGTCTTTGGATAAAGCTTTTTATCAGGTCCCCTTTCACCTTCAATTGAGATTAAAAAGTCGGGGCAAGCCTTAACACATTGCATACATGCCACACAGAGATCCCTTCCATTTTCATCCTTAAAGAGCCTTATCATCCCTCTAAATCTTGGTTGGGGCTCTATTTTTTCCTCAGGATATTCTACTGTAACCTTTGGTTTTAAAAGATATTTGAAAGTTACAGCAAGTCCTATTATCAAATCAATCAAAAGAATCTTCTTGAGTCTATCTAAGATCTTCATTTTTACCTCACAAGGAGAACAATAAAGGATGTAACAATGAGATTTGCAAGGGATAATGGTATAAGTCCTTTCCAGCTTAGCTCAAGAAGCTGGTCGTATCGGTAACGTGGGAAAGTCCCTCTTATCCATGTAAATAGGAAAAGGAAGAAGCAGAGTTTAAGTAAAAACCATAGAGGACCTGGAATTAAATCGAGGAATGATAGAAATTTTATGGAAGGGAAGGGCCTAAGCCAACCACCAAAGAAGAGGATTGTTACGAGAGCTGAAACCAGGAAAATATGAACATATTCAGCAAGGAAAAAGAAGGCAAATTTTATTCCTGAATATTCAGTATGGAAACCTCCAACAAGCTCTGACTCAGCCTCAGGGAGATCAAAGGGAGTTCTGTTTGTCTCTGCAACCCCTGCAATGAAAAAGACAAAGAAAGCGATGGGCTGAAGAAATACGAACCAAACTCCCATTTCTTTTTGGGAGTTAACAATATCTACAAGGCTAAGGGATTTGGAAAAGAAAAGGATAGGAACAATTGAAAGCCCAAGAGCGACTTCATAACTTATCATCTGGGATGCTGATCTAAGAGAACCAAGCAAGGGATACTTACTATTGGATGCCCATCCTCCAAGAATAATTCCGAAAACAGCAAGGGATGAGAAGGCAACAACAAAGAGAAGGGCAACATTTGTATTTGCAAGATAAAATTTAAAGTCTATTCCAAATATTTTTATTCCTTCGCCAAAGGGAATGAGTCCAAAAACAACAATAACAGGGACAATTACAATTATTGGTGCAATATTGAATACAAAACGGTCGGCTCTGTAAGGTATAATGTCTTCCTTTATTAGAAGTTTTATTGTATCCGCAATTAACTGGAGCAGACCAAAGGGACCTACTCTGTTTGGACCAAGTCTTGTTTGAATAAAGCCCCAGACCCTTCTTTCAAACCATATGTAGAGAATTACTCCAACTATTATAAATGCAAGGATTATGATAATTTTTATTAATGGAACGATTAAAAACTCT
>CAZFCI010000270.1:0-9914 GCA_964517525.1 uncultured Clostridia bacterium
TTTACATTGATGGGGAGTCAGTAAGATATAAAAAGATATTGAGTAAAGGGAAGGAAGAGATAAAATATAAGGAAGAGGGTTATGAGAAAGTTGCGATTTTATAGTTGCGTATTAAGTTGCTATATTGAGTTGGAACGACGGATGGGTGAGCATTGATTTTGTAAAAGAAATATTAAAAGTTTTTTTTATCAGAAAATTTTAAGCAATTTGTAGATTGTGACAAGAACAATGAGAATTCCAAAAATCGCCTTTAGTTTTTTCGCTGGCACATAAATGCTTGTAACCCTTGCTCCGATAAAGGCTCCAAATGCTCCAGCAACAAGAAGAGGGATTGCAAGGGAGAAGTTCCATCGGGCTGTTGAAAGATGGGGTATAAGGGATGAAAAGGAAGGAAAAGTAACTGCAAAGGCATTTATACCTGCTGCTACCTTTGCATTAAATCCAACAAGTATCAAAGTTGGCATTAGAAGGAATCCAGGACCAACTCCAAGGAAACCGCTAAGGATGGAGATCGGCACTGCAAGAATTAGAGCGAGTTTGAAGTTTTCCTTTCCCGTATGTTCTTTCACTGGTTTGAAGAGTCTATATGCAATATAAATAACAGCAAAAAGATAAATAAGCCAGACATATATCTGTTTCTCGGCAAAAAACTGAACGAGATATGCTCCAACGGGTGCTGATGAAGTGGTTATGAGTGAAAGGATTATAGCCTTTTTCCATTCCACATATCCACTTCTTGCGAATCCAATTGTAGAAAAAAGGGCAGTTATCCCATTGAGTAAAAGAGAGAGGGGTTGAACCTGATGAACAAGGTCAGGAAGAAACAGCCCCAAAAAAGGAATTGCAGAAAAAGCAACCCCAAGGCCAAGCATTCCTGAAATCACTGAGAGGACGAAAATCCCAATTACAATAACCATTTATTTCATCTCAGGTTTAAATTAGAGCTTACTTTCTCTTATCTTTTTTATGAACTCCCTTAATTCAGAAAGCCTTGGAAAGGAAATTGCTTCAGCAGGACAAATCTTTGAGCATGCACTACACCCAATAACACAATTAAGGGGATTTTTTACAACAGGAACATTTCTCTCCTCATCCCATTCGAATACATTGTTTTTACAAAAATTAATGCATTCCTTGTCACCTATACAGGCGTCTGTGTCAATTGATGGATACCAGGGAATTTTTTCTCTCGGAATACTTTCAAAACTCATTTTTTTGTCTCCTTTAATTTTTTCAAGGCATTGAGGAATACTGCGAAAGCTGGCATACCTGAAACTGGTATTAGTGTGAATGAAGTTTCCAGTAGTTCCTGTTCACTGGCTCCTGCATTCACTGCTCCCAAAATGTGCATATATGTTGCTTCCAGGTTATGCTGAGATGCGGTTATCGCAGCATGAATGAGGAATTTGTGTTTTTTTGAGAGTTCCCCTTCGTTCAATGTGAGCTCATGCAACTCAAGAAATGCAGAACATAAATCAGGATTCTTCTCCTTTAAAAATTCAACAGGCTCAAGTATTTTGCCAAATTCTACTCCAAATCTTTTTAATTTGTTTTTTATCTCCTCTTTGTTCATTCTCAACACCTATTACATAAATATTCTCAAGGCATCATAACCATTCATTCCTTCTAAAACGCCGAGTGCTTTAGCTTGCAAAGTAAAAGCCTCAATAGGAGCATTCAACATTTCTTCAAAAGAACTTATGCCTTGAACTCTCGCCACCGCAACCTCCCTTTTTTCTAAAGCGTTAATGTCAAAATTCCTGCAAACCAACATCCCTTTCTTACCAAGCAAAACCATTATCACAGGTTTTTCTGGGTTCTGAGGATTTCCAATTCGAATACCCAAAGCAGTTCCAGAAGTAAGCTCGATTGAAACTAACTTTATATCCCATCCCATTTAATTTCTCCTTTTAAAAAGGGCTCTCTATTTTTTTTTCTTCAGTGTTAGACCCGATGGCATCTGCTATTTTCTTTGCAATTCTTTCTACATCTTCATTATCAAAATCTAAGGTTGGTATCTTTTCAATTCCTTCATTGAGAATTGTGAACTCGTAAGTGGGCTTGATACCGAGATTTTCCAATATCTTGCTTGTGCATTTGTTTCCACAGCCGTTTATTGCAATTAATCTTTTTGCTCTTTTGGCAATGTCAATATGGACCTTAGAGCCAGCACCAATTGCACTCAAACAGCACATTCTTGCCCTTTCTGGATTCTCTTTGTTTAATTTTACTCCCACTTCATGACCTACTTGCCCTACAGAGGCAGCACCGTCACAGACAAGAATAATATCTAAATTTTCAGCCTCTTTGTGGCATAAAGGTAATTTCTTCCAGTTCTCTTTTCCCATCTCAAACTTCCTTTCGGATGCTTTCAACCGCCTGTCTCACTTTTTCCATGGCTTCCTCTGTTTTCATATTGCGAAGATCAAGGGCAATAACATGTTTCTTAAATTCGAGCCCTTTCTTCTGGAAGGCATCCCTTAGCATTTTTTCCTGCATTCTTGGATCGCATGCTCCTATTATTAAAAGGCCATCCTCCTTTACAATATCTTCCATAAATCTCTCGCCATCGTCTACACAGAGTTGGGGGTGAAGGACAGCATATTGAACGTCGAGCTCATTCCTTACAAAATTCATCAATTTCCAGAAATTCATGTCTTTAAAGCCTGGACACTCTCCTGTGCAATTACACATAATAAATTTTGGTTTTTTATTCATGATTCCTCCTTAATATTTTATTTATCAAATCTTTCAAAAATTTTTTTTCCTTCTTTATCTTTAATGATTTTATCTCTTCCTGAGGTTCTTTTTTCTCTTCTATCAATCCCTCCATTTGAAGAAATTTTTCGTATTCCCGAAGTAGAGCCTCTGCATACTTGGGCTCATACTTTTTTGACATAAAATTGTTCTTTTTTACTCTTGCCAGTAGCTCCTCTTTTAATATCTCATCATTTTCAATTCTAAGAAGGTAAACTTCAAGAAAAGCTTCATCTAACCCTTTGAGACCTACCTCCATCCCATTTACATCTATTATTTTTACCTTAGGGCCTCCACAGCAAGGTCTGCTCATAATGTTTCTCCTTTTTTCAAAGCAATTTGAGCTTTTTTTTCTATTTCTTTTCTAATTATTTCTTTTGTTGTTTCAATAATCTCAAATATTCTTGGGTTATTTACTGAATAAACGATTCGCAATCCGTCTCTTCTTGAATCAACTATGCCAGCTTTTTTGAGCTCGTTAAGATGTTTCGAAATACTGGATTGTTCCTCATTCAGGGCATTCCAAATGTCGCAGACACACATAGGCTTTTCTTTAAGAAGTTCTATAATTCTAAGTCTTGTTGGATTTGAAATTGCTTTCAAAAATTCCGAGATTAATGTTTCCATCTTAATAACTATATGAGAATATTATCATATATTATAAAAATCATAAAGTCAAATTTTTCATAAAAGCTTAAGGGGAAGTTTGGGCTCTTTTTTTACTAATTATATCTCTTCTTTGTGATGCTTTATGACCTTTCCTTTTACCATAAATATAACATCTTCACACAAGTTTGTTGAAAGATCAGCTACTCTCTCAAGACTCCTTGCAATTCTTAGCAAATGCAGAGACCTTTCGATTGTTGAGGGATCCTGCATCATATATGTTATCAATTCTCTGTAAATCTGATCTCTCAATGAGTCCACTATATCGTCTCTTGCACAGATTTCCTTGGCAAGCTCAGATTTCCTTTCCACGAAAGAAGTTATGCTGTCTTTTAACATTTGGATTGTAATTTCTGCCATCCTTGGTATGTCAATGAGAGGCTTAACTGGAGGACGTTCAATGAGAAAAAGGGAGCTTTCAGAGATATTAACTGCTTCATCTCCCATTCTTTCAAGATCGTTGTTAATTTGTAAGATCATAAGAGATGTTCTCAGATATTCAGCTTCTGGATGGTAAAGAGCAATAAATTTCATTCCCATATCCTCTATTTCAATCTCCATATCATTTACCCTTTTTTCTTCCTTTTCGATCACTTCAAGGAGCAGATTTTTATCTCTTTCAATCAGTCCCTTTATGCTTTTTTCAATCATAGATTCAACAAGGACAGCCATCTCTATGATTTTTTCTTTAAGGGTGTTAAGCTTTTCCTCAATCATTGTTCCTCCTTATCCAAATTTTCCTAAGAGATAACTTTCAGTTCTTGGGTCAGAGGGAACTGTAAATATTTTTTCAGTTTTGTCAAATTCAATAAGTTCTCCCAGGAGAAGAAATGCTGTGTAATCAGATATTCTCGAAGCCTGCTGGAGATTGTGGGTGACAATAACAACAGTGTAATTTTCTTTCAAATTCAATATAAGCTCCTCAATTTTTGCTGCTGAAATTGGATCAAGAGCAGATGTTGGTTCATCCATTAGTAATATTTCTGGATAGAGAGCGATAGCCCTTGCAATACAGAGCCTTTGCTGTTGACCTCCAGAAAGAAAAGTTCCTCTCTTGTGAAGAGAATCTTTCACCTCATTCCATAAACCGACCTTCTTCAGAGTTTCCTCAACAATTTTCTCTTCCTCATATTTTGAAAGCTTTATTCCGTTTAAATGGTATCCTGAAAGGACATTGTTGTAAATACTCATTGTTGGGAAGGGATTTGGCTTCTGAAATACCATTCCAATTTTTTTCCTCACCAACATTGGCTCCATATCAAAAATATTTTCTTCCTGGAGGAAAATTTTACCTGAAACTCTTGCTCCAGGAGATAGCTCATGAAGTCGGTTTATGCATCTTATTAGGGTTGTTTTTCCGCATCCAGAAGGACCCATAATTGCTGTGACTTTATTTTTTGGTATTTTGAGGTTAATATCCTTCAGAACATGGTTTTCAAAATAATAGGCATTTAGATTTTCGATTCTCAGAATCTCACTTTCCATCTTTTTACCACCAATTTAGAAAGAATATTTAAAGTAAAAACAATCAAAATCAAAATAAATGAAGCTGCCCATGCCTTTTGATGCCATTCAGAGAAAGGACTTTTTGCATAGTTGTAAATTAAGTGGGGAAGTGATTCAATAGGCTTAAATAAGTTTAAATTCATATATGGATTACCAAAGGCAGTGAAGAGTAAAGGAGCTGTTTCCCCAGCAATCCTTGAAACTCCAATAAGAATTCCTGTGATGATACCACTTAGTCCAGCAGGTAGAATCACCAAAAGAACAGTTTTATAGTATGGAGCTCCAAGAGACAAAGCTGCCTCCTTTAAACTTTCTGGAATTAATTTCAAAGTTTCTTCAGTCGATTTTATTATTACTGGAAGCATCATTATTGCAAGGGCAATTCCGCCGGAGAAAGCAGAGAAATGTCCTGCTGGTTTGACAATCCATAAATAGGCAATAATGCCTAAGACAATTGAAGGAATACCCTGTAAAATATCTACAACAAAGCTTGCTATCTTTGATAATTTTTTATCTTTATTCTCTGATAGATACATTCCCACAGAAATTCCAATCGGAATGGAAAAGAAAGAAGAGATAATAATCAAAATAAATGTTCCTAAAATGGCATTGGCAATTCCACCACCCTTTTCTCCAACAGGTTTTGGAAGATTGAAAATAAATTCAAAACTTAAAGCGGAAATCCCATTCTTTATTAAATGGAAGAGAATAAAAAATAAGGGAAGTGTGGTGAGAAAAGATAGGAGAATTATCATTCCTTTAAATAATCTGTCCTTTAGAATTCTTTTATAGATTTGCCTCTCCATCAGATCACCCTGTATTTCCTTATAATATATCTTCCAATAAAATTAATTCCAGTTGTTATCAAAAATAGAAGTAAGCCAATTTCTATCAAAGCGGATAGATATAAGTCTCCAGTAGCTTCTGTAAATTCATTAGCTATAACTGAAGCCATTGTGTTGGATGGAGCAAAGATATTTTTGGGAATAAAATTGGAATTTCCAATTACCATTGTAACAGCCATTGTTTCTCCAAATGCCCTACCAAGGGAAAGAATTATCCCTGATATTATACCTGAACTGGAATAAGGAAGTATAACTTTTCTGATTACCTCATACCTTGTAGCACCAAGAGAATATGCAGCCTCTTTAATTTCTGAAGGAACAAGCTCTATCACTTCTCTTCCAATAGATGAAGAATAGGGGATTATCATAATGGATAGAATTAAAGAAGCTGTGAATATTCCTACTCCATAGGGAGTAAAGCCTAACTTCATCTGGATGAATCTCACTACGGGAGCCAAGACAAAAAGTCCCCAGAATCCATAAATTATTGAAGGAATCCCTGCAAGAAGCTCTATCAAGCTTTTTAAAAAGGAAGAAATTCTACCCTCTCTAAAATATTCACCTAAGAAAATTGATATGGAAAGGGAGAAGGGAATTGAGATTAGAAGGGCTAAAAAGGAGGTTAGAATTGTTCCAATGAAAAAGGGAAGTGATCCGAATTCATTGAAAACAGGATCCCATTTTTTCCCAAAGAAAAATTTCAATCCGAATGCCTTTAATGATGGGAGGGAGTTGAATATGAGAGTTAAGAATATTGAGAAGATAAGTATAATTATAAAAATTGTTGACAGAGAAAGAGTTTTTTTGAAGATAAACTCCAGTATTAAGTCTTTTCTGAATTTTTGCAATCTATCCTTCTTAAGCTTATCTTTTAAAGAAATTAGACTCATTGAAAATATCGCCTTTCTCTCCGAAGGTTTTCTCTATCCAATCTTTAATTTCATCCCGAACCTTTCTAAAACCAGAGAGGATTTCTTCATCATTCCCTTTAAACTGAGATGGATCTTCAAATCCTTTGTGGGCATATCTCTTTCCTCCAGGAAAAAAAGGACAACTCTCCTTTGCATGGTCACAAACAGTAACAACAAGGTCAAAATCTTCGCCTAAAAATTCTTTCACACTTTTTGCCCTATGCTTTGAAATATCAATTCCAATTTCTTGCATAACTTCGATAGCAAAGGGGTTTACATTTGTCGGCTCTGTTCCAGCACTGAAAACCTCATATTTATCTCCATAAAGAGCTCTCAATATTCCCTCTGCCATCTGGGAGCGAGCAGAATTATGGGTGCAGATAAAGATAATTCTTTTCTTCATTTTCAAATTCTCCCATAAATTTAAAAGAAAAGGAAGGGGTCAGAGACCCCTTCCCATAGCTACTTCTTAATTCACAGAATACTCTTTCCATTATAGGTAATCGATTTGATTATTTTTTCCGCCTTCGCAACTGCTTCCTTTGGCAAAGGTGCATAATGTAAAGGTTTTGTGTATTTTTGTCCTTCATGGGTCATCCACCAGAGAAGTTTTACAAGAGCTTCAGCCTTTTCTCTGCCTCTTCCATCATAATTCTGTTCTTTGTAAACAAGAATCCAGGTGAATCCACTTATTGGATAACCCTCTGGATAATCGGTATCTGTTATAGAGGCTCTCGTATCATCAGGCAACTTTACATTAGCGGAAGAAGATACTGTTTCAATAGAAGGTTTTATAAACTTTCCACTTTTGTTCTTGACGGAACCAGCGGGAAGATTGTTCTGAATAGCATAGATAAGTTCAACATAACCGATACTTCCAGGGGTTTGTCTAACAAGACCTGATACTCCTTCATTACCTTTCCCTCCTATTCCAATGGGCCAGTTAACCGATGTTCCAGCTCCAACTTTTTCTTTCCATTCCTTGCTTACCTTTGAAAGATAATCAGTCCAAATAAATGTTGATCCGCTTCCATCAGATCTGTGGACAACAACTATCTCCATATTAGGAAGATTGATAGAGGGGTTTGCCTTAACTATCCTTTCATCGTTCCATTTCTTAATTTTTCCAAGGAAAATTTCTGAGAGTATCTCTGGAGTGAATCTGATTTCGGGATTTCCTGGCAGATTATAGGTTGGAACTATTGCTCCGAGGCAGATAGGTATGTGTATAATTTCTCCTGGTGCATTCTTGAGCTGTTCGTCTGTCATAAATGCATCTGAGCCAGCAAAATCAACTGTTTTGCTGAGAAGTTGGCGTTGACCACCTCCTGAGCCTATTGACTGATAATTTACCTTTACACCTTTTGTTTGGTAGTAAACATCGAACATCTTTGTATACAAGGGATAGGGAAAACTCGCACCTGCTCCAAGAAGTTCTATGCTCTGAGAAAAGGTAATAGAGGGGAGTAGCAAACTAATTGCCAATACCAATACTTTTTTTAATTTATTCATACTTAAACCTCCATATCTTAACATTTTTGCCTCTTTAGAATGAATAATAGAATGTAAGCTTTAACTGGAAATCACTATCAAGGGATTTACCATTTACATCTTTGTAAGAAACATACATCATATTCGGAATGAAGCTTACATTCTTTATAGGACGGAAATCAAAGCCCAAAAGGATTAGGTTAAAAGGAGCACTATTGTTGAAGGGAACATAACTTACTGTTGAGCCCCAAGGTAGAGGATCATCAACTCCATCGTATCTTGCAAGCAAAGAAACTTTATCAGAAAGATTCAATATTCCAAATATTGAATAAACATCAAATTTTAAATCTTCCTTTCCAGCTCCTTGCTCTCTTGTTTGCTGGGAATATTGAATTCCGATTCGAGCTTTTTGACCTTTCCATGCAAGAAAGCCCTGATAGGTATAATAATTTTTCTGATTTGAACCCTGAGCATAGTCTGTGTAAAGCTCAAGAGATAAAGATTTTGTGAAATTGAACTGAAATGCTCCCATATACTTCTTCTCTTTGTTGAATTCGGATTTTGCTCCTTCACCATTTCCCACCATTAAATGATAACCAAATAATCCATTCTTTCCGAGGGAACCTTTAACAGCAAGTCCGAAATCTCTACTGTCACCCATTTTGTAAAGATCAAGAGGGGTCTTTTCAACAGACCTGTACCCCCATATGTTCTCTATGAACTCCCATGTAGGTGATGGAGAAATTCCGAGAATGAAATTGGTCTTCGCTCTTTTGTAAGAAAGGTAAGCATCTTTTACATAGGACTTTAGTGTGTCTGAAGTCTTGAAATCTCCTGGACTATTCATTTCTAATCGAAAGCGAGTAGACCAGTTGTCAGAAATTTTGTAGTCATAGGTGAAATAAATTCTTCTGAACCAGAAGCCATTCTGATTTTTGAGAACGCTATTGTTGTTGCTGATGTTGTAGAAGAAGTCACCAAACATGTAGCCTGAGAATTTCCCTTCTCCATAGACAAAAGACCCGAAACCCAAAAGGCTTAACAGGGGGAGAACCCATGCTAAGCGGACAATACTTTTTGAAACCTTCATTTTACAACCTCCAAAATTTTTATTTTTATTTTCATACTAAAGAATAAAACTTTATTGTTAAGGAAATATAAAGAAATTGTTAATTTTTCGTTAAGGAAAAGTAAAATTAAAAAGGCAATGTGATTATAAATCTTGAGCCTTCTCCAACTTTACTCTCAACCTTTATATCTCCATTGTGGAGGAGGACAATATGCTTTACAATTGAAAGACCAAGACCTGTTCCTCCTTTCTCCTTTGAACGGGACTTGTCCACAACATAGAATCGTTCAAAAATCCTCGGGATGTGCTCCTCAGGAATTCCTATTCCAGTATCGAATACTTCAATCCTAACCATTGAATTAAAACTCTTTATTGAAATTCCTACTTTCCCCTTTTCAGTGTAATTTATTGCGTTGTCAATAAGATTTATAAGGAGTTGTTCAATTAGGTCTGGGTCAGCATTTATAATTATAGTTTCATGGGATGTAAATTCAACTTCTAAGCCCTTTTCCTCTATTCTTTTCTCAAACAATTTCATTGTTTTCTCGATAAGCTCATTTAGATTGACTTTCTCAATTTTGAGCTGGAATGCTCTATCTTCCAACCTGGAAAGCGTTAAAACATCCTTCAATATATTTATAATTCTTTCTGTTTGTCTTTTAATAATTT
>CAZFCI010000271.1:0-20232 GCA_964517525.1 uncultured Clostridia bacterium
TCAGGTTGCATATAGAAAGCTTTTATTTTCGCAGGATAGTGGGTTATTATCACAGGTCTATCAAAAGATTCAGAAACTATTGTTTCCTCGTCACCCCCGAGTTCATTCCCCCATTCTATATTTATTCCCTTCTCTTTTAAAATATCAATAGCTTTTGTATATGTTATTTTTGGGAAAGGCTTTTTTACATTCTCTAAAGGTTTTATATCCCTCTCAAGAGTTTCAAGTTCTTTCCTGTTCTTTTCAAGAACTGACTGAACAATAAATTCAATTAAATCTTCAGCAAGTTCTATAACATCTTTCAACTCAGCAAAAGCAATCTCTGGCTCTATCATCCAGAACTCCATGAGATGCCTTCTTGTTTTACTCTTTTCCGCTCTGAAAGTAGGTCCAAAGGTATAAACCTTTCCAAGAGCCATGGCTCCTGCCTCAGCGTAAAGTTGTCCGCTCTGGGTTAAATATGCTTTATCATCAAAATACCGGGTTTCAAAAAGAGTTGTTGTTCCTTCACAGGCTGATGGGGTCAAAATAGGAGTGTCGAAGAGGACAAACCCTCTACTGTCAAAGAATTCTCTTATGCTTCTTATTATGTTAGCTCTAATTCTAAGAATTGCATTCTGCTTTAGAGATCTTATCCATAAATGTCTATTTTCCATTAAAAAAGCCACACCATGTTCTTTTGGTGCTATTGGATATTCCTCTGAGATTGAAGTAATTTCAATATTTTCAATATCAATTTCATAGCCTCCTGGAGCCCTTTTTTCTTCCCTTATCCTCCCATCAACAATTAAAGAGGATTCCTGAGTTAGCGCATCAAATTTCTGGAAAAGGGGGTCATTCTTATCCGGACTTGAAATAACTCCCTGAATAAGACCTGTGCCATCTCTTATGAGGAGAAATCTGACTTTTCCTGATGATCTTTTGTTATAGACCCATCCTCTTAACCTGACCTTTTCTCCAACATATTTGCTTATATTTTCAATGTATACCCAATCCTTCATAAAGAAAATTATAGATTAATCTTTAAACTTCTTCAAATTGACGATTTTGTGATATGATTAAATAGAGGTGATTGAGATGGAAAAAAGGGTTATCCTAAAGATTAACAATGAAGAAATTCCTTTAAACTCTTTTGTACAGGAATTTATATGCTCAACAATTTTAGGGATGGTTTCATCTCTCAAGAAAAAGGAGGAGAATATCAAGAGTTTAGAGATAAGCATTGAATTTGAAAATGAAGCTTAATCCTGATTTTCCTGAGAAGGAGCTTTTCGTAGAACTATTTAAAGAAAATGTTTTTGCTGTTGGAGGATATGTTAGGGATTTAATTAGAGGAAATCCTTCAAAAGATGTGGATATTCTAATTACAAATCATGAGCTCGATGAGATTGAAAGAAAATTAGGTCATTTTGGTAAAGTAGATATAGTTGGAAAGAGTTTTGGAGTTATAAAGTTCACAATAAAGGGGAGAACCTATGATGTCTCTTTGCCCCGTTCTGACATTCCTGTAAAAATTGAATCGAGGAAACATAAAGATTTCATTATTAAAGCTGACCCATTTTTACCAATTGAAAAGGACCTTGAAAGAAGGGATATTACTTGCAACAGCATAGCTTTAAGACTTTATGATGGTGAGATAATTGATCCTTTTGGAGGTGTTAAGGATATTAGGGAAAAAGAGATAAAGATGACAAATCCATCCTCCTTTCCTGAGGATCCATTAAGGGTTATAAGGGTTGCAAGATTTGCCTCTGTTCTTGGCTGGAAAGTTGAAAGATCAATTTATGAAGTTTCAAGGGGGATAGATCTAAAAGGGCTTAGTCCTGAAAGAATAGTTGAAGAACTTTTCAGGATGCTACTAAATTCTGAAAAACCATCAAGGGGATTTAAAGAATTTTTGAAATTAGGAGTGATTGAAAAGTTGTTCCCTGAAATTCTTCCAATGACCTTTACAATACAGGATTCAATTTTCCATCCAGAGAAGGATAGATTTGGAAACCATACTGTTTGGATTCATACTCTTTTAACAATTGATCAAGCAAAAAGAATATCTAAATTGTTCAATATATCTCCTGAAAGAAGTGTAACCCTTCTTCTCTCCTCTTTGTTTCACGATATTGCAAAACCACAGACTTCAAGATGGGAATGGAAGAATGGAAGGCTTCATCTTACAAATTACAGACATGACATTTTGGGCGTTGAAATATCAGAGAAAATTCTTGACCGACTCAAGATCTTCACATGGAATGATTATAACATTAGAAAGTATACCCTTCTCCTTGTAAAGAATCATCACAGATCAACAGATCTATGGCAAAATAGAGAGAATGTTGGCAAAAAAGCTTTCAACAGATTATACAGGGATATGGAGAATGAAATCGAACTATTGATTTATCTTGATCTTGCAGACAGAAAGGGGAGAGAGAGAAGAATGCTTAAAGGACTTGATAGAGAGGCAAAATGGCTTTTTTCAAAAATAGAAGAGTTTGGGATAAATAGGGAAACAATAAAACCGATAATTTATGGAAGAGACCTTATTAAACTTGGGTTTAAACCGGGAAAATTTATGGGGAAAGTCCTCAAGCAACTTTATGAATTACAACTTGACGGTGTTTTTTCTACAAAGGAAGAAGGACTTTCCCTTGCAATGAAAATTTCAAAGGAGATAAGAGAGGAGGAATAATGAAGATTCTCCTGACAGGTGGAGCAGGTTACATTGGCTCCCATTCTGCTAAGGAATTTTTAAGAACTGGTTTTGAGGTTTTTATTATTGACAATCTCTCAACGGGAAGGAAAGAGCTTGCAAAATATGGAGAATTGATAATTGGAGATCTAAAGGATATTGATTTTCTTATGGATATTTTCAAAAGATATAAATTTGATGGAATTGTTCACTTTGCCTCCCTATCAAGAGTTGACGAATCTTTCCAAAATCCAGAAAGATACTATAGGGAAAATGTTTTAAATGCTTTGAATCTTCTGGATTGCATGGTAAATTTTGGAGTTGAATTTGTAATCTTCTCCTCAAGTGCCTCTGTTTATGGAAATCCTTTGTATATTCCGATAGATGAAAATCACCCTCTGAATCCTATAAATCCTTATGGTGAGACAAAAATGTTTGTTGAGAGAATTCTTGAAGGATACAGTTTTAGGTATGGTATAAAATACATCTCTTTGAGATATTTCAATGCTGCTGGAGCAGATCCGGAGCTTGAGCTTGGGGAAATCCATGAGCCTGAAACCCATCTAATTCCGTCGCTCATTTTAAATATCCTCGGTAAAAGAAAGGAATTTATCCTTTACGGAAATGACTATAATACAAAGGATGGAACTGCAGTAAGAGACTTTATTCATGTAACTGACCTTGCAAAAGCTCATTTATTGGCATTTGAGTTTTTGATTAAAAATAAGTCGAGTGAAACCATAAATCTCGGAAGTGGAGAGGGTTTTACAGTGAAAGAGGTCTTAGAAAAAGTCGAAGAAGTTACTGGGAAAAAAGTAAAGTTTAGAATTGAGGGAAGAAGGAAGGGTGATCCTGAAAGACTCGTGGCATCAAATAAAAAGGCAATGGAATTTTTAGGATGGAGAATGGAATTCTCTGATTTGGAGACAATTATTAAAACCACATGGGAATGGCTAAGAAATTGTTACTCTGTCTAATATCAATTTTTAAATGCTTTCCCCCTCTTCCCCTTTAAAAAATCTATCATTCCCATTGCTACAGCAACTATATTCTTCCATTTTCCCTTAATTATTCTAACTGGGAATTTATAAAAATTTGAAAGAAAAACAATGGGAAGAAAATAGGGATAATGCTTTTTTGTAAGGATTAAAGCATTTCTTGTGAAGTAGTAATCTGAAAAGGGGGATTTATAACCTGATGTTGATGAGAGTTTGTGCCAGACTTTAGCCTTTGTCGAGCATATAACCTTCCATCCTTTCTTTCTTGCTCTTAAATTCCAGTCAGTCTCCTCCCAGTAATGAAAGAAATTTTCATCTAAAAATCCAATTTCTTCAATCAACTCTTTTCTTAGAAGGGAGCAACAACCACTGGCGTAATCAACCTCAAAGTCCTCTTTATACTGTCCTCTGTCGATTTCTCCTCTTCCAATTGGTCTAACAATCCCAAAAAAGGGATAAAATTTTGCTCCTCCAGCTTCCTGGAGAACATTCGGTTTTTGATAGAAGTAAATCTTCCCACCAACTATTCCAGTTTTTGTATCTGCTCCCATGGTTTTTAGCATTTCATTGAGAAGTTCAGAACTGACAACTGTGTCATTATTTAAAAGAAGGATAAAATCAGCTCCCCTCTTTAAAGCATATTTTATACCTGTGTTATTTCCACCTGCAAAACCTAAATTTTCAGAAATCCTTATAATTACCAACTTCCTGTTAAAGGGTAAATTCTTAATTTCCCGTTCTTTTGACTCCAAACCACCATTTTCAGCCTCTTCCTTAGAATAGATTATTACACTAACAGGAAAATTTTCCTTCTTAAATTTCACGAAATTACTTTCTAATTGAATCTCCCCTCTGCACCATTCTAAAATCTTTTTAAAATAGAATTCCTCAGAACCATTGTCAATAAGTATGATTTGGCAATTTTCATAAGTAAGATTCTGCAAGGACTGAAGGCATTCAACAGTATCTTTCCAATTATCCTTCATTAAAACCAGTATAAAGACCAAAGGCTTTTCAGAATCCATTATTTTCCTCTTTTTTTATTTTCAAAACAGCACAGATTACACCCTTTTGAGGGTTATTTGATGAAAAAAGGTATTGATTTGCTAATTTCCCCTCAAGGGATAAACCCATTTTTTCAAGAAATTTTAAAAAGCCCAAGATGGGAAATCTTAAAGGATTTCTCCTCCCATTCCCCCATCTCCAGTAATCAAGGGCAAAAAATCCCTTTTTTTCTATAATAAAATCGATTTTTTCTATTCTTAAATTGAGCCTGTTTAATAGATTCCTTATCTCCTCAAGATCATACTCTCTTGCAAAAAACTCTTTCTTCCCCTTTCTCTCATAAACAGTTCCATTCATATAAATAATACGAGGGGTCTCTTTTACTGGGATAGATAGTGTAAGCCTTCCATCACCCTTTAGAACTCTCTTGATTTCTTTTAAAGCAATAAAATCTCCTTCTCTCTCAGGGGGGATATGCTCTATCACTGATATACTCAAAACATTATCAAAGAAGAAAGATGGGAAACTCATTTTCCTCACATCACCCTGAATATAATGAAGATTTTTAATCCCGAGATTCTTTGCAATTTCTTTTACACAGTCTATCTCACTTTTCAAAATATTCAAATAAAAAAATTCTATTGATGGATAAGAGTTTGCAAGGACAAGGGTAAACCACTGGGGGCTACCAACATCAAGAATTTTTGAACCGTTCCTTAATTCAATGTTTTCATAGACAATTGGGAACTCTGCAAATCTTAAGTAGTCTAAAGGTCTTATCGCTCTTAACTTAGCTTCATTCCAAGCAAGCGAATCCTTCCTTAATAAAATTAGGCTCTCGATGGCGATTTTTTTGATCATTTCTGGAAAGAAAAGAGGATCAATTTTCTTTAAATACATCACCATTTGAGATATACTATATCACTTGATTGGCTTTTAAACAAGGGAAATAAAAAATATGCCATCCTTTCTAAGTATTTTTCTTTCTTTATTAATAATTGGAATTGCTCCATGGGCAAGAAGGATTTTGAGATTTATCTATGGAATTATAGGAAGAGAAGTAACTGTTTTAGGTTTAAAGATAGTTTTTTTAGTCGGAATCGCCCTTTTGGTTATTTATCTACTAAGTAAAAAACAAACAATCAAACTTGGTTTTGGCATAATTTTCCCTTTGAGCTCCTTTATTCTCCTAACAATTCTCTTTTTCAAAATTAAATTACCTGAAGAAAAGGTTCATCTTATAGAATATGCTGTTCTCGGCTTCCTTCTATTCAAAGATTTTTTTAATGGAAGAATAAAACTTTTTATCAGTATCCTTTTTCTTTTAATTGTTGCTTTTACAGATGAGCTATTCCAGTTATTTCTTCCTGATAGATATTTTGATTTTCGTGATATAATTTTTAACTCTGTAGGAGGTTTTACTGGATGGATTTTTGGAAATTTTTTGTTGAAAAAATAAAAAACCAAAAAGGAGTAGAGGATGAAATTTAGGATTTCTTTTCTTTTATTTTTTTTATTAATCTCAATCCCTTGCTTTCCATCAGGAAAGATGCCAAAAGTAAAAACAGGAATTGATGTTTTTTCAGAATCTTTCCCTTTAGCTCTTGAAGGAAAAAGAGTCGGGCTTGTTACAAATCCAACAGGGATAAATAGTAATTTTGAGAGTAGCATTGAAATTATTGCAAAAAATCCAAAAATTAAAATTGTAGCCCTTTATGGTCCTGAACATGGAGTTAGGGGGAATGCTCAGGCAGGAGAGTATGTTCCTTTTTACATAGATGATAAATATGGAATTCCTGTATTCAGCCTTTACGGACAATCTATGAGACCATCCCCATCAATGCTTAAAAATATTGATGAGATCATGAGAAATTTTGATACAAGGAAAGATGAAAAAACCTTGAAGGAAGAGATGGTAAAGGGAATTGATGTTATGATATTTGATATCCAGGATGTGGGAACAAGGGTCTATACTTACATAGCTACAATGGCATACTGCATGGAAGCATGTGCGGAAGCAGGAATCAAATTTGTTGTTCTTGACAGGCCCAATCCAATAAATGGAGTATTAACAGAGGGTCCAATATTGAAATATCCTGAATTCAGTTCTTTTGTCGGCGTTTACCCGATTCCCATTCGCCATGGAATGACTGTTGGAGAGCTGGCAAGGCTTTTTAACGAAAAGTTCCTGAAAAAGAAGGTGGATCTTTTAGTAATACCAATGAAAGGTTGGAAGAGAAAAATGTGGTTTGATGAAACAGGGCTTCCCTGGGTGATTCCTTCTCCTAACATGCCAACCCTTGATACAGCAACAGTTTATCCAGGACAGGTATTCCTTGAAGGAACCAACATATCTGAGGGTAGAGGGACAACAAAACCCTTTGAGCTTTTCGGTGCTCCATGGATTGACGGCTATGAACTCACAAAAAGATTGAATTCCCTGAATCTTCCAGGGGTCAGATTCAGGGAAGCGTGGTTTACCCCCACCTTTTCAAAGTATAGTGGTGAACTATGCGGTGGCTCCCAGATTCATGTTATAGACAGAGACAAATTCAGACCCCTTGAAACAACCCTTTACATAATAAAGACAATTTTAGAAATGTATCCCAATAAGATTAAGTTTTATGATGAATATTTCGATAAAATAATGGGTAATTCAGAAATAAGGAGGATGCTCATTAAAGGGGAGGACATTGAAAAAATTGTAAGACTTTATAATGAAGAGCTTGAAAAATTCAATGAACTGAGGAAAGAATTTCTAATTTACAAATAAATTTTGAGGTGATAAAAAATGATTGACTTTGAATTTACAGAAGAACAGAATGAAATTAGAGAGAGTGTAAGGGCTTTTTCAAAAAAGGAAATTTCTCCTTTAATCCAGGAAATCGAAAGAAATGAAAGGATTCCAGAGAAAATAATAAGAGGGCTATCAGAACTTGGGCTTCTTGGAATGACAGTCTCCACTGAATATGGAGGTTTAGAAGCAGATCCAGTTACAGTTGGTTTGGTTGCGGAAGAGCTTGCAAGTGCTGACATAACATGTGCAACCCCAACCTTCTTTCTTGTTCAATGTGCCTGGGGATACATATTTGATAAGTACGGTAGAAAAAATGCAAAGGAGAAATTTTTACCCTATGTCACAAAAGGTGAAGCTTTTATTGGAATTGCAGCAACAGAGCCAGATGCTGGATCAGACCTTGCAAATATAAAGACCTATGCGGAGAAAAGGGATGGAAAATTTATAGTAAATGGAGAAAAGATGTTCATAAGTGGAATAAATGAAATAACCAATTTACTGTCCATGGGTGGAGGGTATGTAACTGTTGTAAAGACTGAAAGAAGCTCAGGAGTAAAAGGAATAAGCCTTCTTTTCATACCTGTTAAAAACACAAAGGGTATAACTCCAACATTCCTCAAAGATTGGGGAAGGAAAGGAATTTCTACAGGTGGTTTCGCAATGGAAAATGTTGAGATTCCAGAAGAATATTTAATAGGTGAAGAGGGTAGAGGATTCTATATAGCTATGGAGGGTTTTGATTTTGCAAGGGGGATAATATCGATTGTTTGCTCGTCAGTAGCAATGAGCTCTCTAAGATATGCAATGGACTATTTGAAAATGAGGAAAGCCTTCGGAAACCCAATAGGGAAGTATGAAGGGATACAGTTTAAGCTTGCTGAACATTGGGCAAAGCTTCAAGCGGTTAGGCTTTCTGGATATAAGGCTCTTTGGATGCTTAAGAGGGAAAAGGAAGGGAAAGGAAGCAGGCTTGAGACAACAAAGGCATGTGCAGAGGCAAAGATGCTTGCTCCTGTTTTTGCCTTTGAAGCAATTAATGATGCAATTCAATGGTTTGGAGCCTTTGGATATACAGAGGAATGTCCTTTACATCTTGCTTTAAAGGGTGTAAGGAGCTATTTCTGGGCTGAAGGGACAATTGAAATAATGAAGATAATTGTTGGGAGGGAACTTCTTGGAAAGGAGTTTATTGCCTACAGATAGTTAAATCGAAAAATTTTCAGAAAAAGGTTAATTAAATTAAATTTTTTTTAAAAAAATGATTTTATCTTGAAACATTTGACTAAAAAATGAGAATTATATAGAATTTTTTCTGAGGAGGAAATATGGGAAAACATAAAATTGCATGGTTACCAGGGGATGGTATTGGAAAAGATGTTATGGATGCGGCAAAAATTGTTCTTGACAGATTGGATTTTGATGCAGAATACATTCATGGAGATATTGGGTGGGAATTCTGGTGTAAAGAAGGAGATGCTTTCCCTCAGAGGACGATTGAGCTCCTTAAAAATGTTGACGCAGCCCTTTTTGGTGCAATCACATCAAAACCTGTAAAAGCTGCAGAAGAGGAGCTGGCTCCAGAATTGAAAGGAAAAGGTTTATCCTATCGCTCTCCAATTGTAAGGATGAGACAGCTTTTTGATCTTTATATCTGCCTAAGGCCATGCAAGGCTTATGAAGGGAATCCTCTGAATTATAAAGAAGGTATAGACATTGTTGTTTTCAGGGAAAATACAGAGGATCTTTATGCAGGTGTTGAGTTTAATCCTGTTCCAAAGGAGCTATCAGAAGTCCTTTCAAAAAATTCCAAGCAATTTGAGCCTTTTAAGAACTTATCCCCTGATGAATTCGCAATTTCCTGCAAAATCAACACAAAGAAAGGCTCCTATAGAATAATAAAAGCTGCCTTTGAATATGCAAGAAAAAACGGAAGAAAGAAGGTAACAGTTGTTCACAAAGCAAATGTTGTCAGAATGACTGATGGACTCTTTCTTGAAACTGCTAAAGAAATTGCAAAAGATTATCCTGAAATCACCCTTGATGATGCCAACATTGACGCTCTTACAATGTGGCTTCTAAAGAATCCCCATAACTACGATGTTCTTGTTGCTCCCAATCTTTACGGAGATATAATTTCAGATCTTTGTGCCCAGATGGTTGGTGGATTAGGATTTGCATGCTCTGGAAATATAGGGGAGAAACTTGCTGTTTTTGAGCCAACCCATGGTTCAGCTCCAAAATATGCAGGCCAATATAAGGTGAATCCAATTGCCACAATTCTTGCAGCAAAGATGATGCTTGAATGGTTAGGAGAGAAGGATAAGGCAGATGCCATTGAAAATGCTGTTGCCAAAGTTATAAAGGAAGGGAAAGTTAGAACTTACGATATGGGTGGAAAAAATTCAACAATTGAGATGGCTGAAGCAATTGCCTCAAAGCTTTGAAAAATGAGAAAAGACATTATTATCCATGAAGTTGGTCTTAGGGATGGTCTCCAATCGGAGAAGACAATAGTTCCAACAGAAAAGAAGATTGAATGGGCAGAAAAATTAATGGAGACAGGAATTGACATTATCCAGCTCGGCTCCTTTGTGAATCCTGAGAAAGTTCCTCAGATGGCGGACACTGATTCCCTCTTCAATTCTCTTAAAGATAGAAAACCTTCCAATGTTATCCTTTCAGGACTTGTACTCAATGAAAAAGGATTTGAAAGGGGGCTTTCTTGTGGAGTTGAAATGTTCTGTATGGGAGTTTCAGCCAGTGAAACCCACAGCATGAAAAATACCGGAATGAGTGTAGATGAAGCTCTAAAAAGAATTGTTAAGATTGCTAAGATGGCAATGGAAAGCGGGAAAAGAGTTCAAGCCTCTGTTCAGTCAGCCTTTGGATGTGGATATGAAGGTCCTGTTGATGAAGAAAGGGTCTTAAGGATTGTGGAGAAATATCTTGAGGCAGGAATAAGAAATATATCCCTTGCTGACACAGCTGGTCATGCAACTCCTTTGCAAGTCGAAAGGTTATTTTCAAAAATTTCAGAACTTGAAAAAAATATAGAGCTTGCTTGCCATTTCCACAACACCTATGGTCTTGGACTTGCCAATTGCTATTCCGCATGGAAAGTTGGTGTAAAATATTTTGAAACCTCCTTTGGAGGTCTTGGAGGTTGCCCATTTACAAAGGTTCCTGCTGGAAATGTTAGCACAGAAGATCTTGTTCATTCCTTCCAGAGAATGGGGGTAAGGGAAGATATAAAGCTTGAGAAACTTATTGAAATTGCAAAGGATCTAAGTTCATTTTTCGGAAGAGAGCTTCCAGGATACATAATAAAATCTGGTTCAATATTAAAACTCTATAGAAAGGAGTAATAGGATGAAGATCCTTGAAGGGATAAGAGTTTTGGATTTAACTAATGTTCTTGCAGGTCCCTTTGCCACCCTCCAACTTGCCCTTATGGGAGCTGAAGTTATAAAGATTGAAAATCCTCAGGGTGGGGATCTTGCAAGAAAATTGGGAAATGTTCCAGAATATAGCAAAATTGGAATGGGAACATCCTTCTTAGCTCAGAACTCAAATAAGAAGTCTATGACCCTGAATCTAAAATCAGAGGAAGGGAAGGAAATTTTTAGAAAGCTTCTTAAAACTGGAGATGTTGTTGTTGAAAATTTTAAAGCAGGGGTTATGGATAAACTTGGTTTTTCCTATGAGAAAATGAGAGAGATAAATCCTCGGATAATCTATTGCGCAATATCAGGATTTGGACAGACAGGACCATTAGCTGACAGACCTGCCTATGACCAGATAATTCAGGGAATGAGTGGAGTCATGGCTGTAAATGGAGATGAGAGGCTAAACCCTCTAAGATGTGGATTCCCTATCTGTGATACTGTTGGAGGATTGACAGCAGCCTTTGCAATTGTTTCCGCTTTATTTTACAGGGAAAGAACTGGAGAAGGACAGTTCATAGATGTTGCTCTCCTTGATTCCATAATGCCTCTTCTTGGATGGACTGCTTCAAATTTGATGATTGGTGGACAGGATCCAATCCCTATGGGTAATGAGAATTTCACTGCTGCACCCTCTGGAACATTCAGAACAAAGGATGGGTATATAAATATTGCTGCCAATGAGCAGAAACAGTGGGAGGCACTTGCTGACACCCTCGGGCTTTCAGAACTCAAAACTGACCCCCGTTTCCAAGATAGAGAAGCAAGGAAGAAGAATAGGTATGTTTTAAAAGATATTATAGAGCAAAAGTTGATTGAAAATACAACCTCTTACTGGGTTAAGGTTTTGATTGAAAAGGATGTTCCTTGTGGAGAAATACTAAGTCTAAGAGAAGCATTAGAATCACCTCAAGTAAAGCACAGAGGGACAATTTCTGAAGTTGATGTTGAGGGGATAGGAAAAGTGAAATTGTTCAATCTACCCACTAAATTCTCAAAGGTTGATTGTAAGATAGAGACTCCTCCTCCAAAGTTCTCCCAGCATACGGGAGAGATATTAAAGGAACTTGGTTATAGTGATGAAGATATAAAAAGCTTTAAAGAAAAGGGAGTAATTTAAAGGAGTAAGAAATGGGAATGACAATTGTTCAAAAAATTCTTGCAAAGAAAACAGGACAAAGGGAGGTTAATGTTGGTGATGTGGTTGAACCAGCTGTTGATCTTGCAATGTCCCATGAGAATGCTGCTCTCGTCATAAATCAGTTTAATGAAATATTTAAGGATACTGGTCTTGAGCCAAAAGTTTGGGATCCAGATAAGATAACCATAATTTTTGACCACAGAGTCCCTGCAGAAAGCTCAAAAACAGCAACGAATCAAAAGAAAATAAGGGAGTTTGTGGCAAAACAGGGAATTAGAAAATTCCATGACATTAGAGGTGATGAGGGAGGAATATGCCATCAGATTGTTCCTGAAATGGGTTATGTGAGACCAGGTTATTTTGCAATTGGAACAGATAGCCATACAACAACCTATGGAGCTCTTGGAGCCCTTTCCTTTGGAATTGGAGCTACTGAAATGGCTTCTGTCTGGGCTCTCGGTGTTCTTTTAAATGTTGAAGTTCCTCCAACTATAAAGGTTGTTGCAGAAGGGAAATTTAATGAGTATGTTGGTGCAAAGGATTTAATCCTTCACTTGATTGGTAAAATTGGTGCAGAAGGTGCTAATTTCAAAGTCCTTGAGTTCCATGGAGAGGCAATTGAGAGAATGCCTGTTTCTGGAAGGCTTGTCCTTTCTAATATGTCTGTTGAGGCAGGTGCAACAGCTGGAATTGTTCCTCCTGATGAGGAGACAATTAGATATTTAAGGGAAGAAGCAGGGATAAAGGATGAAATTGAGCTTATCCTTCCTGATAAAGATGTAATCTATGAAAATACAATAGAGATAGATGTTTCAGAGCTCCCCCCCCAAATTGCTTGCCCCCATTCTGTTGATAATGTAAAACCTGTTTCTGAAGTTGAGGGAATAAAAATAAGTCAGATCGTTGTTGGTTCATGCACCAATGGAAGACTTGAAGACATCGAAATGGTAGCAAAAATTCTTAAAGGGAAAAAAGTCCACAGAGATGTCAGACTTCTTGTTTTCCCTGCTTCCTGGAGAATTTATAGGAAGGCTCTTGAGCGAGGTTACATAAAAGACCTTGTTGAAGCTGGAGCAGTTATTATGAATCCTGGCTGCGGATGCTGTCTTGGAGTCCATCAGGGAGCTCTCGGAGATGGAGAGGTTGCCCTCTCAACCACCAATAGGAATTTTAAAGGAAGAATGGGAAATCCCAATTCAGAGGTTTATCTTTGTTCTCCTGCTGTTGCTGGAGCATCCGCAATAAAGGGAGTGATAACTGATCCAAGGAAGATAGGAGGTTAAAAATGGCAAGGGTAGTATTAAAACTTGGAGATGACATATCCACGGATATAATCTATCCGGGAAGATTCATGGCTACAGTTCTTCCAACTGAAACTCCCCAGTATGCCTTTGCTGATTTCAAGGAATTCAATGAAAAGCTAAAGAGGAAAGAGATTCCAGAAGGCTCAATAATTGTGGCTGGAGAAAATTTTGGGTGTGGCTCCTCAAGAGAGCAAGCAGCATCGTGCCTTAAAGGGCATGAGCTTGTAATAATTGCAAAAGGATTTGCAAGAATATTTCTTCAGAATGCAATAAATCTTGGTTTAAAGGTTTTTGTCTGTCCTGAGATTGAGGCGGATGAAGGAGACGAGATTGAGATTAAAGGGGATGAGGTAATAAATAAGACAAAAGGTAAGAGCTTTAAATTGATTCCTCTTCCAAAATCAAGACAGGCAATAATAGATGCAGGAGGATTGATTCCTTATACAAGGAAGAGACTTATCGAGAGAAAATCCTGAATAATCGATTTAAATAGAAAAAATTTGACTTAGGCGAAAATTATGAATGGATTTACCGGAAAAGGTGGATTTCTCATCAAGTAAGATCTGCCATAAATACCTTTCCTGTTGTTGTAATTTCAGGTGCATGATGGTAGCTCAATAAAATGGCTCCATTCAAAAATCCTTGCTGTCCCTTGGTGGTGGATATCTTTGTAGATTTTTCTATCCAAAAACTCCTGGAATCTTTGTTCCGCAGAATTTGCATTTATTTCCTTTAATGTTGTATTCAAGGATGGAATAACCTCTTCTTCCTATTAATACCTTTTTGCAGGAGTGGCAGCATGTGCTCTCCCCTTCATGCCCTGGAACATTCCCTACATAAACATATTTTAAACCCTCATCCATTGCAATTTTTCTTAAATCTTCAAGGGTTTTAACAGGTGTTGGAGGAATGTTTCTCATTAAATACATGGGATGGAATCTTGTAAAATGAATTGGAACAAATTCAGAAACCTCTGTCCTGAACCATTTTGCCATTTTCCTTATATCTTCTGGAAAATCGTTAAATCCAGGAATTACAAGATATACAATCTCAAGCCATGCTCCCATCTCATATATTTTTTTAATTGAATCAAGGACAGGCTTAAGCTCTCCTTTGACAATATCCTTGTAAAAACTCTCCCTGAATGCTTTCAGGTCAACCTTTATCGCATCAACAACTTTGCAAAGGTCTTCAAGAGGTTTCAACTGAATGTATGCATTTGTTACAACAGTGTTTTTGACTCCAATCTTTCTTGCCTCAACTGAGCAATCGAACATATATTCGAAAAATATAACGGGTTCTGAGTATGTATATGAGATAGATGAGCAACCATACTGCCTTGCAAGGGATGCGACCCTTGAAGGTGGAAGATCAATGTTTCTAACCTGTTCTGGTCTAACCTGGGAAATCTCCCAGTTTTGGCAGAATTTGCAATTTACATTGCATCCAGCTGTTGCAAGGGAAAAGGCAGATGTCCCTGGAAGAAAATGGAAGAAAGGCTTTTTCTCAATGGGATCAACAGCAACTGAGCATGGCTTCCCATAAATCAGAGTAATATATTTGCCCTTTCTATTCTCCCTTACCCCACAGTAACCCCTTTCAGTATCGCCGACAACGCATTTTCTGGGACAAAGTTCACACTCGACCTCCATATCAGGAAGTTTCTTATAATATCTCGCCTCCACCGATGAAAGGGATACCCCTTCTGAAAAAACAAAAGCATCAGCTACTCCTGAAAATAAAGAAGGCATGTATGGGCAAAGGGATAAAGCTCCTATGTTTTTAAAAAATTCCCTTCTTTTCATTTTAAATCTCCTCCTCAATTATTTTGATTTGAGAAGGGTCTGAGACTCCTAAATTTGATTTGAAGGCAGTGTAAATCCATTTAGGCTCCCTTCCTTCCTCTGAAAGACTTTTCAACCCCTTTTTCCTTCTTATCTCCTCAATTATTTTCCACCCAACATAATCAATAGCAACCGGATCAAAGCTAAGAAGGATTGAATTGTATTTTTCACAATATCTTGGATTATAGCCAGGTCCTCTATGATACTGAACTTTTCCCGCATCAAGTATGGCAAGCCTGTGTTTATTTTTGATTATTGGGCATGAGAAAAGATCAGGGATGTAAGGATCACCTCTTCCATCATGGTATTTGTTGGGATTGTGGATTGCTCCGTAGAAATTCTTCATAACTCCAGTTATTCCAGTTGTTCCATGATCTTTAAGAACAGCAAGACTCACTGACGCATTTACAAAATTCTTCTGTATCTTAGAAAACAAACTTCCTATGCTTTTATACTCAACAAGCTCATCATCATAACTTACTCCATATGTATCTGTTCCAAGAATTTTTACTCCCTTTCCAGAATAATTAAGGGTATATCCAGCCTTTCTAAGTTCAGAATTTGTTCTATCCCATATAATTATTTTATCGGGATCTAACCCTCCTGAAATGAGAATTGAGGCAAAGGAAAGACCGCAAGAAGGTGTAGTTGTCAGCATCTTTCCTGAAATTGTGTTTATCTTTATTCCAACACTGTCAGAACTTTTGAAGATTCTTTTAACTGCTAAATTTACATTTTTCTCATCGGTAAGCAGTTGCAAACCTCTTTCAATAGCCCTCTTCCAAATAGATGGATTAATCTCTTCTCCATCAAAGAGAGAAGAAGATTTTACAATTACCAACTTTCCTTCCATCAATTTCTAATTTAGGTTAGTTCGATTTATAAGTCAAGAACCTTCTTACCTCACCCATTCTGGTATCTGCCTTCTTTTCTTATTTATTGGGTTAGTTTTCAAACTTACTCTTTATTGAAAGGAATCTTTACAAATTCCTGGTTCTCTGAGTAGGGTCATTAAAATGTAGATAATTTATAAACCTAAAAATTTGATTGCACCACCGCAAAGGAATATTGTAAGCCCGGCAATGGCATGGGAGTAATTTTCCAATCTGCGAAAAGGAATTTTTGAAAGTCCGTAGAAGGCTGTAAGAACAATTGTTAACATTGTGCCAATTGTAGCCAATCCAAAGACTCCAGCAACAATTCCCACTTCTAAGAAATTCCCCTTTGCTGAAGGATACATTACAAGAGGGATTAAGGGTTCACATGGTCCAAAAACAAAAATTATAAATAGGACCCATGGAGTTAAATTATCAGATTCTCCTTCGTGAATGTGGGTGTGCTCTCCAAAATGCTCGTGCTCATGGGAATGACTCTCTCCATCCTCATGAAAATGAATATGGCTATGGGTTTTCCCTCTGATCGCTCTTCTCAAACCCCAAACAAAATAAGTGAAACCGAAAATAATTAGAAGCCATGATGAAATTTCACCACGAAAGGATTCTATGGATTCAAGCTTGAAAAGAGCAATTCCAAGGAATATTCCTATAAATCCGAGGATTATTGAGCTAAGGACATGTCCTAAGCCACAAAGAAATGTAATAAAAGCTGTTTTTTTAGAACTCCAACCTTTTACCTTTGAAAGGACAATAAAGGGAAGATAATGGTCAGGACCAAGAACTGTATGGATAAAACCTAAGGAAAAAGCTGTTCCAGCAAGAAGAATTGTCTCCTTTGACATTTTTAACTCCTTAATTTGTTACGAATTTAAATTTTATAACACTAATCCTGAACTGTCAAAATTCGGTATAAAAGTTTAGTTTTTCTTTAGTTATTGCTTCTAACATTCCCCTCCCTTTATGAGAGGGGATAAAGGGGGAGAGGGTATATTATGGAAGAACTTACCATTTACAATTCGCTATACAGTTTCTAAAAATTCCAAGCTTTTTTCACTCAACCCAGTCAGCAATAAATATATTGGTCTCTCCTCTTACTTTTCCATGTCTATTGGATGCCCAAACAATTTTCTTTCCATCCCTTGTAAACATTGGAAATGAATCAAATCCTTCGTGATAAGTAACCCTTTCAATCTTTCCAGTTTCAATCTCAACAAGATACAAATCCCATTCAGAAGGATTTTCCATATTTGAAGTGAATATTATCCTTTTGCCATCAGGATGGAAGAATGGAGCAAGATTAGCAGCATTATTTTTTGTAACCTGCCTCTTATTCTTTCCATCTGAATCCATCACATAAATTTGAAGCTTTATAGGTCTAAGAGCCTTAACCTCCAGCATCTTTTTATACTCTTCAATCTCCTTATCTGTCGTTGGATGCCATGCTCTGTAGCAAATCCTTTTTCCATCAAAGGAGAAGAAAGGTCCACCATCATATCCAAACTCATCGGTCAATCTTTTAACATTCTTCCCATCAAGATCCATTGTGTAGATGTCAAGATCACCATCTCTCAATGATGTAAAAACTATTTTGTCTCCTAAAGGAGAAACTGTTCCTTCCGCATCGTATCCTGGAGAATTTGTTAGATTTCTGAGGTTACTTCCGTCAGAATTTGCCCTGAAAATATCGTATTCAAAAAGCCCCCACACATATCCTTTCCTGAAATCAGGAGGAGTAGGACATTCTTCACTTATATGATGGGTTGAGGAAAAAATAATCTCTTTATCTCCAGGTAAGAAATAGGAACATGTTGTCCTTCCCTTTCCTGTGCTTACAAGTCTGACATTGGAGCCATCAATATTCATTATAAAAATCTGGTCACATTTAAATGGTTCCCTTGTTGATTGGAATATAAGTTTGCTCTCATCAAAGGAGAAATAGGCTTCTGCATTCTCCCCTCCAAAGGTCAACTGTCTTATATTCTTCAAGTGCCTTTCTTCAGGATGTCTGAGATTCATCTCTTCCTGAAAATCAGGAAGGAAAAATCCAAGAAGGAATAGAAGAAGAAAAGATGAAAGAAAATATTTTTTCATTTTCATCCTCCAATTTATCATAGAAAAAAATTTATAATACACACTTCTTTAAATGTCAAAAAACTCTTTAGATTTTAAACTTGAAAGACTATATCCACTGATTATTCGATATCACCTCTTTTTTTCCTTTACTGGAGGCTCATAATGACTTAATAGTTTCCTGAATTCTTCCGATTCTCTTATATTCAAAAGATTCTCATTCTCTCTAAGCCCAAATTGGATTAAATATCGAGTTTAGATTTTTTTTCAGAAATAGAAAGATTAAAATATTAAGATGAATAGTAAAGAGAGGATGAGAATTTCAATGGTGCTTAAGGAGCCTGATAGGGTTCCTGTAAAGTGCCAGCTTTCCCTTGGACACTATTTTCTCAACTGTAAAATTCCAGAGATAGAAATATGGCATTCAACAGAAGGTTTCGGAGAGGCATTGATAGAGCTTCAGAAAAGATATAGATTCGATGGGATATTGATAAATCTTCCGGGAAGAGATCCAAAATGGCGTTCATATATTAAAAAAATAGAGAAAAAAGATGGAAAGAAAATAATTTACTGGAAAAATGGATGGTTTACCGTCTGCCCTCGTGATGACAATCCCCATGTTTTCAGAGAAGATGGGAAAATTTATAAAGCAAGATTTGAGGAAATTGAGCCTGATAAATTATTCTACATCGAACCCCACGATATAAGTGGAGTAAAGTATCCCTATTTCTGGGGATTTGAAGAGGAGGAACCAGATCCAAAGGAGTTCTTTCCCCCCTGGCATTTTGACACTATTAAATATGTAAAAGAAAAGGTTGGAGAAAATGTGTCAATTCATTCAGAGGTTTTCTCCCCTTTCAGTCAGTTCATCGAACTTCTTGGCTGTAATGAAGGATTCCTTGCCTTAAAAATTGATCCCCAAAAAGTTAAAGCCTGCCTTAATGCTCTTTCCGAAGGGACTTCCACTCTTGCTCTTTTGCAAGCATCATGTGGAGTTGATGCAATACTTATCTCATCAGCCTTTGCTGGAGGAGGATTTATATCCCCTTCCCATTATAGAGAGTTTGTCCTTCCTTATGAAAAAAAGGTTATTGAAAGAATAAAATCCCATTACGATATTCCTGTTTACACCCATATATGCGGTAAAATAGGAGATCGCCTTGAATTGATTTCTGAGACAGGGACAAATGGAATAGATACCCTTGATCCACCACCCCTTGGAAATGTCGAGCTTGAAGATGCAAAGAGAAGGGTTGGAAATCGCATTTTCTTAAAAGGGAACATAGATCCTGTGAATGTCATTCTCCATGGAAATCCTGAAAAAGTTCTTGAGACTGCGAAAAGATGTATTGAAGTAGCATCAAAGGGAGGTGGATACATCCTTAGCACTGCATGCTCTGTTCCACCCCATTCTCCTCCTGAAAACATAATGATGCTCTATGAAGCAGTGGAAAGATTTGGAAGATATTAAGATTTAAGAAGGGTAAGAAAGAAAAATTTGGTTTTTATCCTTCTTCTCTTTTTTCTTCTTGCTTGTTATTTATTTCAAGCTTCATAGAATATACTGAGGAGATGCCAGGCTCGTTCATTGTTATTCCATATATGTAATCTGCTTTCTCTATTGTCTTGGGATTGTGGGTGATAATTATAAATTGAGTATAAGGTTTCATATCGTCAATGAATTTGAGAAACCTGCCAAGATTGGCATCATCGAGGGGAGCATCAACTTCATCAAACACACAGAATGGGGATGGTTTAAAAAGGAAGAGAGCAAAGAGGAATGCAAGGGATGTTAAGGCTTTTTCTCCTCCTGAGAGCAAATTTAGATTTAACAATTTCTTTCCTGGAGGCTGGGCATATATATCAACGCCTGACTCAAGAGGGTTCTCCATGTCTTGGAGTCTGAGCTCAGAATCTCCTCCTTCAAAAAGCATTGAGAAGGTCTTTTTAAAATTTTCATTGATTTCCTCAAAGGCTTGCATAAAAAGAGATCTTGACTCCTCATCTATTTTTTCTATCGCTTTCTGTATTGATTCTATTGAGTTCTTCAC
>CAZFCI010000272.1:0-3046 GCA_964517525.1 uncultured Clostridia bacterium
CTTTTAAAATTATCCTTACTTCACGCTTAGACATATACAACCTCGGACATTATAATGTTTTTAAGATCACCTTTTAAAGCACCCTTCATCACAAGGTCAACTTTCAAACCCAATAGCTCTTCCAAAAAATATTTTAGTTCCATATAATTATCAAATGTTTTTCCTTCTTTCTCAAAATCTACAAGAATATCTACATCACTATTTAAAGTCTCCTCGCCTCTTACAAAGGAACCAAAAACTCCAATTTCTTTTATTTTGAACCTTTCCTTGAGGATTGGCTTGCAAGCTTCTAAAATTGCTTTTATCTCTTTAATATCCTTCATAACCTTATTTTATACCTCTATCTTAAAAACTTTCCAATCCCTCGGTATCTCCCCAATCTCCGTTTCCTTTAATTCAGTTTCCCAGCTGAATTTAAGCATAGCTCAAACCTCTAAATTTTTTCTAACTTTAAAATTTTACTTTAACATTTCTCTATCATTTCTTTCATTACCCTTTCATTACTTAATCATTACCTTAAAACATATGCTAAAGTCTTTCCACTTCCTATGTTTACCAAAATTTCTCTTTTTACAAGGTCAGATAACTCTATGTAAGCGGTTTTATTAGAAACAGCATTTATTTCCTGATATTCCCTATTAGTAATCTTACCTTTCTCCTTCACATACATCACCGCCATTATCTGTCTCTCATTTAATCCCATCTTTCTTAAATTCTCTTCTGTGTAAATATCCTTGTAAAACCTTACAGAAAATCCCCCCATCTCCTCTTTAAATTCTGGTTCTGACAATCCTTGTGATTTTAAACTATCCATTATCCTTCCAATCCCTGAACCGACTTCTTCAATTAACCCAGCAAGATAAAAGATATGAACTATCAGAGGATTTCTCGGAACTGATGAGTGTGGTTTTTTAAGATCCTCAAGGGTTATACCTTCTGGAAGACCACCAATGTTGTAAAACCAGATGTAATCATCAAAAATTTTTACCTGAGTCTGGACATTATACTTGAAATAATCCCTATGAATTAAAGAATTTATTAGTGCTTCTCTAATAGCGGGCAAAGGATATTCCCAGATTTCCTCCCTTTCTAACTTTTTGATTTCGTATCTTACATTGATAAAATTTTTTATCGCCTCTTCTCCCTGAACAACCTGATTGAAGAGATTTCCTGTAATTAATCTATCTCCAACTATAGTTGTTTGATTTTTAAGACGGACTATTCTCAAAACAGCATTTATAAAATATTTTTGAGGGTCTTTTCCAAATAATATTAATGATGCATTAGTGAGTTTTCCTTTAACAGATAGTTTCAAATGTTCGAGGATTATTTTTATATCCGCATCTTCCTCAAATATAGTTAACCTTCCAGCGCTTCTTGCTTTCCTAATAAATAACCTTATCGTTTCTCCATCGATTTCGTCAAAACTTGCGTCTTTGTTTATCAGCCCATCCCAGTTTGTTCCTTTTAGTAAAAATTCCTTTAACCTTTCAGGATTCATCTCTCTTGTTGTATTTCCAACTCGTTCATAGTATTTACCATTAAAAGATATTGGAATGGGTGATGGCTTTACAGAAATTTTCAATATTTCTTTCCCCTCCCTTTTTTCTACTTCTATCTCTGGATGAACCCCAAGTGAGGATACAATTTTATCTGAAATGTTTTTTAAGATTTCATTGTCTAATTTAATCCCTTTCACTTTTCCTTCATCAGATACTCCAATATACAGAGTTCCACCCTTCGTATTTGAAAATGCACATAATGTTCGTAATGCACCTTCACCAAATCTCTCTTTATATTCTATGTCCTGTGTCTCCATTATAGTTTCCATCCCAAAGTTTCAAATACCTCTTTTACTCTCTTAGTTAATTCAGCTTCTTTGTTTAATAACTCATCCAACTCTTTTGAATATTCAGCCATTTTTTCTTCAAAAGGAATGTCTTCTTCATCGACTTTTATCCCAACATACCTTCCTGGGGTTAAAACATATCCATTTTTTTCTACTTCTTCTAAGGTTGCCACCTTAACGAATCCAATTTCATTTATTTTTTCTTCAGGTTCTCCTTTTTCAAACATCCTGAACTTTTCAACAATCTTTGCGATATGCTCTTTTTCGAAAATATTCTGTCTTCTTGAAAGAGGCCTGAACATCTTTTTAGCATAAATAAAAAGAATCTTCCCCTTCATATGCTCGGGTTTTGATTTTCTTAAAAACCATAAAGAGGCAGGCAAAGATACTGTATAAAACATCTTCGGTGGTGTTGCAATTATTCCATAAACTAAGTCATCATCAATAATTTTTTTTCTTATCTCTCCTTCTTGATTACCACCTGACAAAGCACCATTTGCCATAACAAAGCCAGCCTTTCCATTTGGTGCTAAATGATAGATATAATGCTGTATCCAAACATAGTTTGCGTTGTTTTCAGGTGCAAGACCATATTTAAACCTTGGGTCATTCGGTTTTACTCTGTCTCTACCCCATCCACTGTCATTAAAAGGAGGATTAGAAACGATATAATCTGCTCTTAAATCAAAGAATTTGTCATCATGATAGGAATCTCCCCATCTAATATCACCTTCTGCATTTCTTATTGCTAAATTCATCTTACAAACCTTCCAGACAAATTCTTTTGATTCCTGTCCATAAATAGATAATTTTTCTTTTTCTATTCCTTCTCTTTGTAATTTCTCTAAGGCTGAAACAAAAAATCCACCGGAGCCACAGGCAGGGTCAAATATTCTTCCTTCTTTTACATCTAAAATTTCAACAATAAGTTTTGTCAAAGAGCGCGGAGTATAAAATTCACCACCTTTTTTACCCTCTGCCTCAGTAAATTTCCCAAGAAAATATTCATAAATTCTACCAAAAATATCCTTTCCTAAATGGTCTTTATCAAATCCAATCTCTGAAAAACAGTCTATGAGATATGAAAGGTCGTAATAGTCAAGATTTATTTTTGAATAAATCTTTGGGATTGCATCTTTTAATTTTCTTGGGTATTCATTTTCTAAGGTTTCAATTGCCCTGTCAATTATCTCTCCT
>CAZFCI010000273.1:0-9970 GCA_964517525.1 uncultured Clostridia bacterium
GTGTATATAAGGTTCTGGAAGTTAAAAACATTACATAAAAAATTTTTCAGATCAATGTTCCTAAATAAAAGGAAAAACTAAAAAGGAGTATTTTTCGTAAAAAATAATGAAAATAAATGCAGGAGGCAAGGATGCGAATTAAAGTTTTTAAATTTTTACTTTTAATTTTTCTCCTTCTTCCCCTTTCAGGAGAGGAATTATACAAACTTCCCCCAAAAGTAATCTGTGACATTCTTGATGCTCAACCCCTTCCTGATGTAGTTTTGAGCCCTGATAGGAACTGGCTACTGATGATTGAGAGCGAGAGTATGCCGAGAATTTCAGAACTTTCCCAGCCAATTCTCGGACTTGGGGGCGTAAGGATTACCCCGAGAAATAACTCTCTTTTTACTGGAGCACCAAGGAGGAAAGGGCTAATTCTTAAAAATGTTATCTCAGGAAAGGAAATAAGAATTCCTCTCCCCCCTTCGATAAACATCTCTTCACCTCAATGGTCACCTGACAGCAGATATATAGCATTTCTCAATGCTCAACCTGAGAAAATAGAACTCTGGCTCGCAGATACATCTGGAAAGACAAAGATTTTAATTAACTCTGGCTTAAGCGGAATATCTTTTGAGCCAATAAAATGGTTCCCTGATAGCAAAAAAATCCTCTGTCTAATTATACCCTCTGGAAGAGGAAATCCTCCAAAGCCTCCATCAGTTCCTGCAGGTCCAAATATACAGATTTCAGAAGGTAAACCTTCTCCTGCAAGAACATACCAGAATCTCTTGAAAAATCCCTTCGATGAGAAACTTTTTGACTTTTATTTCACTTCCCAGCTTACTGTTGTAGATGTAAGCAATGGAAGCAAAAAAATCATTGGCTCACCTTCAATATATGGAGATTTCGAAATCTCACCCGATGGAAAATATATTCTTACAACAAAAATAGTAAGACCTTATTCTTATATTGTTCCAGTAGAATATTTTGCAAAAAAAGTTGAGATATGGAGTGTTGAAGGAAAACTTGTGAAGCATCTTGTAGATTTACCCCTTGCTGAGAATGTTCCAATAAATGGTGTTCCTGAGGGTCCGAGGGCTCATACATGGATGGGATATAAATCCATTTTAATATGGACAGAAGCTCTTGATGGAGGGAATCCTAAGAAGAAGGTCGAATTTAGAGATAGGATAATGGCTCTTGAGGAACCTTTCACCGGAGAGCCAAAGGAAATTTTTAGGACGAATCTCCGTTATTCCAACACATTTTTTGGTGAGGATATTGCCCTTATAAGAGAATTCGATAGACCATCGAGAAGGGCAAGGTTATGGCTCCTTGATCTAAAAAATCCAGAATCGAAAAGATTAATCTTTGATATAAACATAGAGGATAGATACAATTTTCCAGGTAATCCTGTTACATGGATAAACAAGTCAGGAAAAAGGGTTTTGGTGCAGTCCCCTGACAGGAAATTCATCTATCTGACAGGTGAAGGAGCATCTCCTGAAGGTGACAGACCATTCCTTGACAGACTTGAGCTTGAGACATTGAAAAAGGAAAGAATATTCCAATCTGAAAAGAATTATTATGAGCAAGTTGTTGCTTTGATGGATGAGAGGGGTGAGAAATTTATAACGAGAAGGGAATCAAAGAATGAACCTCCAAATTATTTCCTTCGGGAAAAAGATAAAAATCTTGTTGCATTAACCAATTTCAAGGATCCTGCCCCTCAGCTTGCGAGTGTTAAAAAAGAGTTGATTCGCTATGAAAGAGAGGATGGAGTGAAACTTTCAGGAACTCTCTACCTCCCCCCTGACTGGAAAGGGGAAAGACTTCCCTTAATAATGTGGATTTATCCCGCTGAATTTCAGACTGCTGACACAGCTTCACAAGTAAGGAGCACTGAGAACAGATTTACCTTTTACAGAGGTGCATCCCATCTCTTCCTTCTAACCCAAGGTTATGCAATCTTAGATAACCCAAGCCTTCCAGTGGTTGGTCAATATGGAAATGACACCTATGTCCTTCAGGTTGTTGCTGGAGCAAGGGCAGCTGTAAAAAAGGTTGTAGAAATGGGAGTTGCTGATCCCAACAGGCTTGGAGTTGGAGGACACAGCTATGGAGCATTTTCAACAGCAAATCTTCTCGCCCATTCAGACCTCTTTAAAGCAGGGGTTGCAAGATCGGGTGCTTACAACAGGACCCTTACTCCCTTTGGTTTTCAAAACGAGGATAGGACATTATGGGAAGCTCTTGATACTTACATAAGGATGTCTCCCTTCATGTATTCAGATAAAATAAATGAGCCAATACTGATAATTCATGGAGAAGCTGACGACAATCCAGGAACATTCCCTATACAATCGGAGAGATTATTTGCTGCAATAAAAGGTCACGGAGGAATTGCCAAATTGGTTCTCTACCCATACGAATCCCATGGTTATAGAGCGAGAGAAACTGTTCTCGATTGCATTTATCAGATGATTGACTGGTTTGACAGGTATGTGAAAAAAACATCTACTTCAAAATAAAAAATTTCATTTTGATTTCATTTGAGTTGATAAATTAGTTCAATTAGAATAGAATTATTCGAGATGTGGCAGGAGAGATTTTTGATTTATAAAAGCCAAAATAAAAGGGAATTAAAATTGAAGGGAATTAATCTCGACGAGGAGGTTTAAATGAATTACTTTCTTTATATAATCCTTCTCTATCTTCTAATCCTTTTCGGGATGAATATTTATAGAGCGAAAAGGGTGAAAAGTGGTGAAGACTTCATGGTCGCCGGAAGAACCTTAAACTGGAAAGTTATGGTTTTCACCCTTGTATGCACATGGATTGGCTCAGGAACATTCATTGCAGGAGCTGAATTTGCATACAAAGCAGGACTTTCCTCATTGTGGCTACCTGCTGGAGCATGGTTTGGAATACTTATAATTTACTTTCTATCTGCAAAGATTAGAAAATTCGGACAGTTCACAATAGGTGATATATTAGAGACGAGATATTCAAAATGGGCAAGACTTGTAGGAGCAATTGCTTTAATAATATCCTTTGTTAGCATTGTTAGCTATCAATTCAGAGCAGGGGGGTTAATCCTTAATATTCTGAGCCAGGGTAAAGAAAGGGCATCAATACTCCATTTGAAAGATGGAGCTCAAATAAAAGCCTTTGAACTGGAAAGGTATGGAGAAAATTATTCTTTTAAAGATGAAAATAGGGAGAAAAAAACTATTCCTATATCTGAGGTAAAGAAAATATATGCGCTTGGAAAAATTTCTGTTGAGAAGGGGCAACTAATAACTGCTATATTTGTCATTGTATTTACTGCCCTTGCTGGCATGATCTCTGTTGCCTACACAGACCTTTCCAATGGAGTGATAATTGTCCTTGCATGTATTCTCTCCCTTCCTTTTATGCTCCACACAGCAGGAGGATGGAGTGGAATGAAGGCAAATCTTCCTCCTGAATTTTTTGCAATTGTAAATAAAGAATTTGGAGAGAAACCATTACTTACAGCCCTTGGTTATTTCTTCTCCACATTCCTTCTCCTCCTTGGTGTCCAGAGTATGTATCAGAAATTCTATTCTGCGAAAGATCCAAAGACTGCAAGAAAATCAGTTGTCTTTTGGATTCTTGGGACAATAATTGTTGAGACGGTTGTTGTTATTCTTGCTGTTGCAGGTGCATCAGTTTTCAAAAATCTTGGTAGACCTGAAACAGTTGTTCTTGAAGTTGCTGCAAAGGGGATTCCCCCTATAATTGGAGTTCTCCTTCTCGGTGCCGCAACTGTTGTTGTAATATCCACTGCAAATAATTATCTTCTCAGTCCAACAACAAATGTAATAAGAGACATATACCAGAGATTTATAAACCCTAATGCTGAGCAGAAAAAACTTGTTCTCCTTTCAAGGATAACTGTTGTCATTCTCGGAATAATTTCTTATCTCCTTGCAACCCGACTCCAATCTGTTCTCTCAATGGCATATTTTGCCTATACAATTTATGGGGTTGCAATTACACCTGCCCTCATTGTAGCCCTTTCATGGAAAAGGGTTACTGAACTTGCTGGTTTACTTTCGATAATTAGCGGAACTGTCACTTGTGTTGGATTAAAAATTTACAGTTCAGTATCAGGGCATGAACTATTTGGGATACCCCTAATTTTCCCTTCTTTTCTGATTTCAATACTGATTCTTTTTGGAGTAAGTTTTATAACAAATCCTTCTCCTGAGGAGAAATGGCGTCCATTTTTTGATTAAATTAAGGAGGTTATTATGGAACCCATAGGTTATCATTATCTTGTAGAGGCTTCAGGTTGTAACTCTGAAATTCTTGGAGACTTGGACAAAATAAAAGAAATAATGTTTAATGCAGCAAAGATTGGAAAAATGGATGTCAAGACTGTCTATTTTTATAAATTCTCTCCTTCAGGGGTGAGTGGAATTCTCGTTGTATCAGAATCCCATCTCTCCATTCATACCTGGCCTGAAAATCAGTATGCGGCAATAGATATTTTTATATGTGGTAAAGAATCTGAACCTGAAAAGGCTCTTGATTTTATTATAAGCTCACTGGAATCAAGCTATGCCCATGTGACTGAGGTAGAAAGGGGTGTTAAAGATGAAGATATCTATACACACAGTGTAATCAGCTGGGACGAAACTTATAAAAACAGAACTTGAAGAATTATATTTCTATTTCAATCTCGTTTCTTTCCTTGTTCAATAAAGATTTTGAAACCTTTGCATGGCACTCTTCAATTAGCAAATTAACCATTTCATCCCTTGCCTGAATTACTATTGATTCCGGAACAACTTCCGCTCCATCAACATTTATAACTATCTTTGTGCTTTTCTCCTCAATCTTTGAGAAATCACCATTCCTCCAGTTCCACTTTCTACACATAACTTTCTTGGTAAAATCATCGTAATAGATAACCTCTCCTGGAACTGGGTTATCCTGCTCATTTCCTCCAAGGGGAATAAAGATCTCATCTCCCTTAGCAAATCCAAGCCTCAAATTCCCCTCAACCTTTTCAATATCATCTCCTCCGCATGGGATTAAATATTTAAGGGAAATAAAGTTAAAAAGAGCAACAACACAGTTGATAAAAGGGATTTTATCCCCCTTTCCAACCCTTTTCAAAAGGGATTTTATAGAAGGAGGAAATTTATTGGGATTTGACCCAAAGCCCCTGTGGATTTCATCCCATGCTTTAACAAACTCATGCTCAATGAGATTATTTCCTTTTAGTGTCTCTATTTGTTCCTCAAGGAGTTTACTTATCCTTTCGTTAAAGCTTGAATTTTGAATCTCTTTTATTATTATCAAACCCCTCTTGAAGTCAGGATATTTTGAGAATAATTCTTTTTCAATTATTATTTTTCTCATATTTTAATTTTAATTTTTCTAATCATATTTTACAAATCAATTACAAAAAATAATCTGGCTTTTTATCAAGTTTAATTTTATAATAATCTTTATGATTATTGAAATTTTAGATGTTTCAAAGATTTACAAAAGGAACATAAAAAAATTCTATGCCCTCAAAAACCTATCCCTTACAATAAACAAGGGTGAAATTTTCGGTATGCTCGGACCAAATGGAGCAGGGAAAACAACAACTCTAAAGATTATAGCTGGAATAATAAATCCATCCTCTGGAAAGGTTTTGATAAAGGGTGAGCCTGTTGGAGAAAAAACAAAGTGGCTCATTGGTTTTCTTCCTGAAAATCCATCTTTCTTCAAGAATTTAAAAGCAAGGGAGCTTCTAAATCTTGTCGGAGAACTTTTCGGCTTTCCTTCGGAAAAAAAGAAAGAGAGGATAGATGAGCTTTTGAAAATTGTGAATCTTGAAAGATTTGGAGATGAAAAAATCTCAACCTTTTCGAGGGGGATGGTTCAAAGAATAGGGATAGCTCAGGCAATATTCCATGATCCAGAAATTCTAATTCTTGATGAGCCAATGACAGGCTTGGATCCCTTAGGAAGAAGGATGTTAAAGGAGCTAATTTTATCTTTGAGGGATAAAGGAAAGACTATTATTTTGAGCACCCATGACCTTGAGGATGCTGAAAATCTCTGTGATAGAGTGGCTTTAATTAACAAAGGAGAACTCCTTAACACCGTTGATGTTAATTCCCTTTTCCCTGACACTTATGAGATTGTTTATGTTGAAGAAGGAAGAATTGAGAGGAAGATAAGAGTAAGGGAAAGGGAGTTATGGGATTCCATCGAAAAAATAAAGCAAAATAATTGTAAGATAAAGTCAATAAGCCAACAGGGGAAAGGTTTTCTTGAAGAGTTTTATATGGAACATATAAAGGATACGGATCTTCTGATATGAAGAAGATTTTGAGTCTTTCATGGGAAATATTTAAAGAGATTTCAAGGGAGAAAATTTTCTATGGACTCCTTTTCCTTGGCACCTTTTTCCTTCTGAGCTCAGTTATTCTTCAGGAGATGGTTGTGGGAGAGAAATTCAAGGTTTTTAAGGATATAGGACTTCTCTCTCCCTCAATAACTGGAGTTTTATTCATAACTGTTGTGGGAGCGAACATAATTGCAAAGGAAATAAACGCAAAAACCCTTTATGTTATTCTTTCAAAGCCAATATCAAAGAATGGTTATATTTTATCCAACTTCTTTGCTCTCATTCTTTTATCAACAACAATAATTTTTTTGATAACTCTTTTCGGATGGATCTTCCTTCTTATAAATGGTGAAAACTGGCTCTCAGGCTTTCTCATTGGTGCCTATTTTCTATTTTTTGAACTTCTGCTTCTCTCCTCAATATCAATTTTTCTATCAACATTTTTAAGCCCCTATCTTTCAATGATTACTCTTTTCATAATTTACATATCTGGTCATTCCCTATCAAATGCAATTCAGTTGTCCCAGTTTGCAAAGAACCCACCCCTACAATATTTTCTAAAGGCTCTATCCTACATATTCCCAAACCTCGAGCTCTTCAACTTTAAAATAAATCTTGTCTACAATCTTTCATTTTCAAAGATTGCCTTTCTCTATTCACCTCTTTACTCAATAGTTTATTCTCTCATCTTTATTTCCCTTTCCTTTATTGTTTTCTCAAAAAGGGAGTTATGAGGAACTATTTGGCTTTTATAATAATATTTATTGCATTGCCACTCATTGTATTTTTTAATGTTAAGTCCTCTGTTCTATCAAAACCTAATCCTGATGTATACCTTTACCTTCCCAGTGGAAACTATTTAAGAACCCTCTCCATGGGTAATCCATCTTTTCTCGGGGATCTCATTATGGCAAGAGCCTTAACATATTTTGGCTCCCACTACTACCAGAGGGGTTACAAGTATGAATGGCTATATCATCTTTTTGATGTTTTAACTGACATTGACCCTTACAACAAAGAAAGTTATCTTATAGGAGCAAGACTTCTAACCCTTGTGGATGTGAATTTATCCAACAAACTTCTTGAAAAGGGGATGAAGCATCATCCTGATTATTGGAAGATTCCTGAGCTTATTGGATTTAACTATTTCTATCATCTTAAAGAGCCTGCGAAGGCTGCAAAGTATTACGAAATAGCCTCAAACCTTCCAGGACATCCTCCATATATACCATCCCTTGCGGGTAAATTTTACACTGAAATAGGAATGTTGGAGGAAGCAATAAAGGTTCTCAGAAATTTCTACGAGACAACAGAGGATAAAAGATTGAAGGAGGATTTTGAAGAACAGATTGAGGAGCTTGAGCAAAAAATAAGGGAGAGAAGAGAAAAAATACCAGCAAGGGTGGTAAAGGTTTTCGATGGGGATACATTTAAACTTAACATTAATGGAGTAGAGGAAATAGTAAGACTTGTTGGAGTTGATACTCCTGAAATTGATGAGGGGAGGGAACAAGTAAGATTGATGGGGCTTCTTGCAAGGGATTTTGCTCAGTTTCATCTCGAAAATAAAGATGTCTATATATTGATAGATAAGCAAGGGAGGGATAGATACGGAAGACTTCTCGTCTATTTATGGCTTCCCAGTATGGTATTTTTCAATGAGCTCGTTATTGAGGAAGGTTTTGCCAATGTCTATACAAGATTTTATCATCCCTATCAGAAAAGGTTCATAGAGGCAGAAAGAATTGCAAGGGAAAGAAACAAAGGTCTTTGGGGATTTGGAAAGGAGATTCCTTATCCACCTCAGGATGCAATATATCTTCTCGGGAAACTATGTGCTATAAGATTCAAGGTTCAAAAGGTTTATTTCGGAAGATCGGTCGTTTACCTTCAGTCTTCCCTTGATTGGCAGAGGAATTTTAATGCGATTATATTTTTAAGTGATATTGGAAGATTCAGAAATGATATAAAAGAATACGAAGGTAAGGAGATTATTGTAAGAGGATTTATGAAAAAATACAAGGAACATCCTGAAATAATAGTTCATTCACCCCTTCAAATTGAAGAAAATGAATAATTTTTAGGAGGTTTGGAAATGGAGAATCTCAAAGAAAAAGGGGCTGAGACTCTCAGAAAGATCAGAGAGGAAAAGCCCCTCGTCCACAATATAACAAATTTTGTTGTTATGAATTACACTGCAAATGCTCTCCTTGCAATAGGAGCATCCCCTGTAATGGCTCACTCCATTGATGAGGTTGAGGATATGGTTTCCCTTGCTCGAGCCCTTGTTCTCAACATTGGAACCCTCGAAAGGGAGTGGATTGACTCCATGATAAAAGCTGGAAAGAGGGCAAACAAATTGGGGGTTCCTGTTATCCTTGATCCTGTTGGAGCTGGGGCAACACCTCTGAGAACAGAGACTTCTAAAAGAATAATAGAGGAAGTGAGATTATCATCAATCAGGGGTAATGCTTCTGAAATTTTATCCTTAACGGATGAGAGAGGAAAAACAAAAGGGGTTGATTCCCTCCATGAAGTGGAAGAGGTCTGGAAAGAAGGGCTTAAGCTTTCTCAGGATTTAAAAACCGTAATCGCAATAACTGGAAAGGTTGACTTTATCACTGATGGTAAAAGGGGATTCCGATGCTTCAACGGTCATCCCTTACTAAGGTGGGTCACTGGAACAGGATGTACTGCCACTGTTGTAATAGCTGCTTTTCTTGCTGTTGAAAAAGACCCTCTTCTTGCAACTGCCTTAGGTCTTTCCTATTTCGGGATAGCAGGGGAGAAAGCAGCCGAAAAGACTTCATCTTCAGGCTCTTACGGAATTGCTCTCCTCGATGCAATTTATGAAATAAAAGAAGAGGAATTTGCTGAGAAAATGAGACTGGAAGAGGTTAAAATTTAAAAATGAAAAAGAATATAAATTGGGAACTCTATCTTGTTACTGACAGGGAACTTTCAAAAATTCCCTTTTACGAAATGATAAGAAAGGCTGTTAATGGAGGTGTAACAGTAGTCCAAATAAGGGAAAAGAAATTATCTACAAAGGAATTCATAGAGGAAGCAATTGAGGTTAAAAGAATAATTAAAGAGATCCCCCTTATAATCAATGATAGAGTGGATGTTGCCCTTGCTGTTGAGGCTGATGGTGTTCATCTTGGAAATGAGGATATGCCAGTTGATATTGCGAGGAGAATATTGGGTAAAGATTTCATAATTGGAGCATCTGCGAGTTCTGTAGAAGAGGCAATAGAAAAGGAGAGGATGGGAGCTGACTATATTGCTGTAAGCCCGGTCTTTTCAACTCCCACAAAACCAGACGCTGGACCACCCCTTGGACTTGATGGGATAAAAGAAATGAGAAAAGTGGTAAAAGTTCCTTTAATAGGAATTGGAGGAATAAATAGGGTGAATGTTTCGGATGTCATAAGGAGCGGAGCGGATGGTGTGGCAATTGTCTCAGCAATTGTAAGCTCAGATAATCCTGAAAAATCTGCAAGAGAAATAAGGGAATTGATTCAGAGGACAAAGGACATGAAGTAAAATAAAAGTCTTTCTTTTAACCCAAAATAATTTTTATTCGCTCTTCTCAATTAAGATATATTC
>CAZFCI010000274.1:0-1980 GCA_964517525.1 uncultured Clostridia bacterium
CTTCAATTTTATTCATATCATCAATTACTCCAAAGATTGAGGAGCCACTTCCACTCATTAAAACTTTTTTAAAACCTTCTTTTTTCATTCTCTTCTTTATCTCTTCCAACTTTTTATATTTCTTGAGCACAACCTTCTCTAAATCGTTTCTTAAATTATCCAAATCAATATGTTTCTCTAACCTTTTTATATTAGACTTTTTTTGAGAAAAAGTCAATCTGGATTTGTCCCACTCATTGTAAGCCTCTTCAGTACTGACATTTATATCTGGAATTACAATGAAGAAATGTAGATTCTCAAGATCTTCAATTTCCCTTATCAAATCTCCCTTTCCCTCTCCCAAACATGTCCCTCCGTGTAGAAAATAAGGAACATCCGCTCCAATTTCCGATGCAATCGGAACAAGTCTCTCCATCTCTAAATACGGGTAAAAAATTCTTCTTAGAGCAATCAAAGTGCATGCAGCATTTGATGAACCTCCTCCAAGTCCTGAACCAGGAGGAATTCTTTTCTCCACATAAACTCGGACCCCCTTGTTAATTCCAAATTTTTCATTGAATTTTTTAACTGCCTTGTAGATAAGATTTCCCTCATTCCATGGAATATCCTCCCTATCTCCTTTAACCTCAATTCCAGACTCCATAATCTCGAAATCTAAAATATCAAAGAGGTCTATGCTCTGAAAAACTGTCTTTATTCTATGGTATCCATCATCCATTATTCCCTCAATCTCCAAACCAAGATTGACCTTTGCAAAGGCTCTTAGTTTCATATTTCAATTTCCTCCAATGAAACTTTCCTGAAGGAGGATGGAATATATAAATCTAAATTCATTCTATCGCTCCTTTTAACCCACCTTATTTTTAACCTGCCTTCCATTCCCTCCCCATTCCAGTAAACTTCTTTTGGGAAATTGGAATTTTTAAAGAATCCCTTTATTTTAATGGAGTCATTCTTTTCTCCTTCAAAGATTTTCAAGATCTCCTTCTCAGAAATCTCCTTTTTAAGAAAGAACTTTGTAAGTTCAGATAAACTACCTTCCCAATAGGAATTAGATTTTGGAATAACCATATAAGTTTTTTCAGAAATAAAAATTTGAAAAATGGGGGCTCCAAAAATCGATAATCCTTCTATTTTTAGCTTATTTTCGCCATAGAAAAATATGAGATCCAGATAATCAACATTTTCATTTTCATATAGATATAACCTTCCTTTGCCAAAAATTTTATCCCCTTTTAAAACTCGCTCAGTCCTGAAAGTAGCACATGAAAAAAGCATTAAAAAAATTAATGCTAAAGAAATTATCCTCATAAGATTTTATATTAAGACAATTTAAAGGTTTTGGCAAAGAGCAAAAAAACAGCTCTTGACGGTTTTCCCTGGATGAATTATTATGATTTTTCATAAACCATTTTCAGGAGGATAGAATGAAGAAATTTTTGAGTTTTCTGGCTGCATTTTATCTCCTATCAATTTTTTCAATTTCTCAGGAAGATTACATTAAAAAGCTTGAGGAGCAAAGAAAAGAAAAGGATAAAAGATTTGCTACATCAGAGGTTTCCCCTCTTTCTCCAGTTGCTCATTTCCACTTTGATATTGGTTCACCTTTAACAATATCCCTCTCAGAAACTGAAGTTAAGGGAGGAGAATTTAAAGATGCCCACCACATTTTAAAACTCTCCTGGGAAGGGAAGAATCTTTTTCTTGAGGCATTGAAAGGTGAAGAGGAAATTAAAATTGACGGGTCTTCTGTTACGGGAAAAACAGAAATTAAAGAAGGGAAAAGGATAAAGGTCTGCCATTATGTCCTTGTTTATACAATCCAAACTGAGAGTATAGCAAGGATTATGGTCTACGATGTTAATTCTCCTGAAAAAAAGAATTTTAAAGGATTGAACTATTTTCCAGTTAATCCTGCATACAGAGTTAAGGCAAAACTTATTAAAAATACCAATATGGAGAAGGTTAAAATTCTTACAT
>CAZFCI010000275.1:0-1934 GCA_964517525.1 uncultured Clostridia bacterium
CCCATCAACTCATTAACCCTCGAACCCTCTCCAGATCCAATCTATCAAACAACATCAACTCTTCCAGCCAATGAGATTGTTTACTACTATCACCACGACCATCTTGGAAACATCCGAGTAATAACAGACTCAAACGGAAATGTAGTTGAACGCCACGACTTCTATCCCTTTGGAGAAGAGATAACCCACTCTCAGAGCAAAGACCAATACTTGTTCACAGGTAAACTCCGAGACTCTGAAAGCGGATTGGATTATTTTGGAGCAAGGTATTACAGCAGTGGTTTCAGTAGATTTCTCAGTGTAGATCCAGGAAAATCTAATCCAAGAATTCCTCAGACATGGAATAAATACACTTACTGCCTCAACAACCCAATCAAATATATTGATCCCACTGGAAGATATTTTATAATTCCCTACAATGACAAGAATAGGAATCAGATTCTAAGGGCATTAGCCTTAGGAGCATTGACTCCATCAGGTAGCAAGGTTTTCTGGCAGATACAGAGAGATCCTCGCCCAGTGATAATAGAATCAGGCAAGCTCCGTATAGAAAGTCCAGTCATTGACAAGAAGACTCAGCAGTTACAGAGGGCTGTTACTTTTGGAGTGATTGCTGGATATAAAGTCTCAAATAATGAGCTGGCTTCATTGAAAGTTCTAATAAGCTTTGATAATATATCAAAATTCTGGAAAGATACTCAAAGTAATGTATGGGGTAAAGGCAGAATAGACCCAAAAGGAATTACTACAATTTATCATGAGCTTCTGCATGTCTCTGCATGGTTGTCAGCCTCAAAGTGGTATTTGGCACCGAGCGCTGCTCTTGCTCAGGATAACCCTACATCTCAAACAGGAGAAGCTCAAAAATTTGGAGAAACTGTATTCTTGGAATATTTGAATTTATCAAAGACGATTGAACCGGCAAAATTAGAAGCAATTATCCAATCTGTAGTAGACGAGATTGAAAGGACTCAGTTGGAAAATATAAAGAACATAATTAACATAATCTGGAATTTCGCAGATGCAATAAGGTCATACGCATTTGGAGATGCTGAATGGAGATTAGAGAGAAGAGCTGGAGGAAATCAATGAAAGTTTATATGAGCATAATTTTCTCGATAGTACTAAATTTAACTTTGTTTGAGGAAATCTCAAAAAAGGATTCCTTTTACAGCAAAAATGACATCTTAGAAGATTCTGAATTTGGATATATAGTAACACCTGGAGGATTTCTGATTGGTAACGGAAAGGAAGAACCACCAAATAGATATAAATTTATGGCAATTTGCAAGAAAGGAAAATGTTCGTTTTTGGTTCAGTATATATGGATCAATAAGAAAAATGAAGAAACTATCTATCCACTCTCATGTCGAAAATATTTTCTGTTATGGGAAAGACTAAAAAATTATGAAATTTGGAATTTAGAAACGAAGACTCCAGAGATAGTAAAAAACGGAAAGGAATTTTTGGAAATGTATGGAGAAAATTTTGAGACTGAACGGTCTACATATGAATTTATATTTAGAATTAAAAACAAAGAACACAGATTCCAAGTGTATCATATAACTGGTCTTAGGGACAAAAGGTATTTTTATATTTTAAGAGAAATGAACAAGTTTTTTGAAATTAAAGGGATTTGGGAGTAAATTGTAAAGCTTGAATTACTATAGAAACGATTTTTTCAACATTTATCTCAGATGGTTCGTAATAGAAATGGTTGTTGAAGGAGAGAGGATAGAGGTTGAAGTGGATGGAAAGAGGATGATAGCTGTGAAGGATTCAGAGATTGAAAAAGGAAAGGTTGCAATAATCTCAGAACAGAGATTACCCCTAACAGTTATTGATGATTTCATTGTGAAAGCTCTTTCAAAGAAAGGAGTGTTCGGTAAAAAGGAGAATGGAAAGAACAATCAATTGAATGCTCAAAATTTAGA
>CAZFCI010000276.1:0-15952 GCA_964517525.1 uncultured Clostridia bacterium
GGTTAAAATTCTTACATATCAGAATATACTTAAAACCTTTGTCAAGTATGGCTTTCTTGAGTTTGAGATAAATGGAGTAAAGTGCAGGCTAACAGCTTTTAAGATGCCAGACCAGATTGATTCAAAGGAGCTCTTTGTTCCCTTTAAGGATAAGACATCAGGAAATGAGACCTATTCTGCTGGAAGGTTTTTGGATGTTGAAGAAGAGGGTGAGGAATGCACAGTAGACTTTAATTTAGCCTATAATCCTTTATGCTCCTATAATCCTCATTGGAATTGCCCTCTCCCTCCAAAGGAAAATGAACTTAATGTTAGGATTGAGGCAGGAGAGAAAGTTTATTTAAAGGAAGATTAAATTTTTTAGAAAGCCACAACAAATCCTGTAGCAAATTTATTTTTATCACCATCCATGTCATAAGAAAATTCATTCATCCATTTGAGATTTCTTCTTATTAGATAACTCACATTGAAGGTTGCCCTCTGATAATCTATGGGATTGAATTGAGATCTCAGTCGGTTGTAAAGGAATACAAAAAACAATCTACCATTCTCACCATAGGGAGAGAAAATTATCTCTCCAAGCCATGCCTCTGACCTTAATTTTTTACCCTCTTTCTGGAAAAGAGGATTTGTATCCCATCTCTGAAGGAACTGGATAATGGCTTGGATTTTTGGTGTTTTTATTTTAATATCTGGTCCTAAATAACTCAAATTATTAAAATTTCCATTCTTTTCCTCTTTTCCTAAATATCCTGTCAAGCCAATTTTTAAATTCTCAAAACTCTGGGCAATCCTCCATGAAATATTTTTATAATTGTCATTGTCAAATACTTCTGGAGTATCGATTCCACTTCCATTTACAATCTGCAAAACGATCTCAGTCCCTATTTTTGTTGTGAGGGTTGCCATTATCCCTCTATCGTAGGAGAGATTGGCTGATGATTCTCCAACCTTGAATTTATAAATTTTATAGTCTTCAAAAGTCATTCTAAGTTCAGAAGGTTTTATAGGGTCAGAAACCCTGTACTGCCCAAAGACTATGGAAAGAGGAAGGTTAAAGACATTGTTGAAGGATAAATATCCATCCTCAAGCCCAACTTTACCCTCTTCACTTAAAAGAAAGTATGTATAGTAAGATATTGACTTTGAAATGTTTCCGCCTGATAGAATCTTCATGACATAGGGAGCTTTTATATCAGAAGTTATTTCTGAGTTTGGTTCATAACTGAGATAACCGTCAAATCTTATCGCAAGGGGGAGCTCCCTCTGAAGAAGGAGAATAGGGTCCCCTGTATCTCTGTAAGCCCTTGTAGGTTCCTTATCGGGAATCTGATAACCATTAGCCATGAACTCTTCTCCAAACTCTTTGAGATGGGGGATTGGTGCATGGCAGACCTCGCAAGAAAATCCATATTTCCTCGCAAAGGCTGGAATCGCAAATGAGATTGAAGAAATCAAAAACAAAAGGAATGAAAAAATAATTGTCCTTTTAATAGTTCCCATATTATCCTCCTATTCGATTATATTTATCTCAGTTTCAGCTGAGTTTATTTCTTTTGTTTCATACTCATCGGGTGGAACCCCGAGAAACTCAGCCACTGATTTGACAAGTAATCGGTATTTAAGCTTAGCCTCAATTTTAACTTTTCCGGGAGGAATGTTCTCTGGTATTGTCCATGTGTATTTTTCTACTTTTGTCTCCCTTGGTCCTATCCTGTAATCAACCCCAAGGGATGCTGTATTCCACTGGCAGATTGTCATCCTTCCTTTGGGATCAAAATATGGGATTCTGTAAATCCTGTGCCCTTCTTCGAGATCATCCCTTTTTAAGCCTTTGAAATCCTTTATTCCCATTATCTCTCCAATATCAAAATAGGCAGACTCATTGGAAGTGATTGTGTATTCTTCTCCCTCGAATCCTTTTCTATCTACAGGAATTTTGTAGACATTACCCTTTGAGTCTATTGCATGGACTTCAAGCCAGAGCTGTCTTTCTTCAACTGAGCCAGTTGGAAGTTTATGACCCGCTTTTGCATTGTAGAGATGGACAGTTATGATTGCTTTATCTCCTGGTTCATACTCATGAAAGTCAGAATGAATCTTTATTTCAATAACACCCCTTATTTTTGAAAGAATATGTCCTCCTGGAAAATAATGGGTCGCCATGTCAGGAACTTTTTTCCCCATTGTTGCTGATGTTCCCTCTGTATGCCACATATGACAATCCTGACATCTTACTCCTTCTTTTGAATAAGTTCCTTCCTTCCATTCAAGATGGGTTGATTTTACCCAGACTCCGTAGGGGCTCTTTTCATTGTGACATGTTCCGCAAAATTCTGGAGTTCTAATAAAATCAAGGTATTTTGTGGTGTGATGGGGGGAAGAAACTCCCATTCTTGGACCATATTTTATCTCTCCTGGAGATAAAACATAGTTGAAATTGAAGGGTATATCTCCTGTGTATCCTGAAATTGTATGACAAACATCGCAAGAAACAGATTCATTAGCCCTTGTATTTTCTGAGGGTGGTCTTGGTGGAATATCTTCAACAAAGTAGGCTATTGGTGAATGACAACCATTGCAACCTGCTTTTACCTCTGCCACCTTTTCATCCTTTTCAGCCTGAGGAAGAGCAAGTTTAAAATATTCAATTTCATCCCAGTGATGGGTGTAAGCCTGGGACATCAGGGATTGTTTCCATTGCATATATATGTCTCTATGACATTGAGCGCATCTTTCAGGAGTCTCAAACAGGTTGTAGCTCTTCTGGGGAAGAGAGATTACACTAAAAAGAAAAATTAATGAGATTGAAAGAAGGAAAAAAAACATAAATTTCAAATTTCCCATTTGGAAGCCTCCTTTTATATACTATCAAAAAAAAGCTTTGAGTCAAGAAAAAAGAGGTTTTGAAAATTAAAACCGCCAAAAATTGATTCAAATTATAGTGGGAACTGATAGGAGAAGTAAAGCTTAAGTCCACGCTCTTTAATATAATTCTTAACAAGAGGAGATGCCTGATAGGTAACAATTATAGGAAGCTTATCTCCATAGAGAGATTCTTCTATTTGTTTGAGAGTTTTCAAAAATTCATCCACATCCCTTTTCTTTAACTGGGTCTTGCAATCTCCGATTATCCATACCTCCCTTCCATCTCTCCTTCCTTTTCCAATTATATTGACCTCTATGTATTTTCCAGGAGAAATCTGTATGTAATCCCTCCTAAGGGCTTCAACTATTTCTATTCCAAAATCCTTCTTTAGTAGAGGGGGCAATCCCACAAAGGCTCTGTCTTCAAGAACATAGCCAACAGTGTGCTGAAGACCTCCTACAATCTCCCTTGTCTTTCTGTGCTCACCAACAAGTTTCTCAAGCTCTCTTTCTGTCCTCTTTTGCGCTTCAGCGAGTTCGTTTACCCTCTCCTCTGTCCTCTTCTGTGCCTCAGCGAGTTCGTTTAGCCTCTCTTCTGTCCTCTTCTGTGCTTCAGCAAGTTCCTTTACTATCTCCTTCAGCTCATTGAACTCATTCTTTGTAACATTTTCTAATCTCTGCCTTTCTATCTCTTCAAGAAGAGCAATTAGAACCTCCCTTAGAGTAGGTTCCACTTTGTCGAGAAGCTTAATTATCTTTGTGCTGTATGGCATATTTTTAATATATCACAACAAAGCATTTTAGAGCAAATAAAAGATAATAGTTTGGTTTTTCCTAAGTTATTGCTTTTCACATCCATTACCCCTCACCCTTACCCTCTCCCGCAAGGGGAGAGGGTATATTTTCAGAAAAACATACCATTTACAATAAAAGAAATTATCTTCTAAGATTTTACTGCTTATCGAGGATTTCCCTTACCTTCCTTGCAAGGGCTGAAGGAGAAAAAGGCTTTGATATGAAATTTATCTTCCCTTCTATTATTTCTGAAACTTGGAGCTTTTCTTCAGGGTATCCAGACATAAATATAATTTTCAAATTGGGAATTTTTGAAACTAAAGTCTTTGCAATCTCTGGACCACTTTTATCAGGGAGTATAACATCAGTCAAAAGAAGATGGACCTCCCCTTCAAATTTCTCCAACTTTTCCAAAATTTCCCTCTCGGAACCCCCTGAAATTATTTTGTACCCAAGAGGCGAGAGAACATCCTCAATATATTCAATGATTTCTTTTTCATCTTCAACCACAAGGATCACCTCACTCCCTTCTGGGTATTCTTCAATTTTTAGACTTTCCCTTTCTTTCTTTGCTTCTTCTTCGCAAGCAGGTATGTAAATTTTGAAAGTTGTTCCCTTTCCTACCTCACTGTAAACTGTTACATTCCCTCCAAGCTGTTTAACTATCCAGTAAACAGTTGAGAGTCCAAGTCCTGATCCCTCCTTTTTGGTTGTGAAGAAGGGCTCGAATATTTTTGGCATAATTTCAGGAGGTATTCCTACTCCAGTGTCGGAAATTGAAATTAAAACATATTCCCCTTCTTTTAATCCAGGATATATTTTGCAATAATTTTCATCAAGGAAGATGTTTTCAGTTTTTATCTTTAATTCTCCTCCCCTTGGCATAGCGTCTCTTGCATTTACAACCAAATTCATAATTACCTGTTCAATCTGGGTTCTATCTGCTTTTATATTCTTCAGATCAGAATTAAGGTATAAATCGAATTTAATGTCTTCTCCAATCAACCTTTTCAGCATCTCTTCCATTTCTTTGATTACTTCGTTAACATTTAGGACAACAGGCTCAGAAATTCCCCTCTTACTTACTGCCATTAGTTGTTTTGTAAGATCAATTGCTCTTCTGGAACTCTCGATTATCTGCTTGATTTTTTTATGTTCAATGGAATCAGGAGGAAATTTTGGAAGAAGAAGTTCCGCATTTCCAGATATAACAGTTAAAATGTTGTTGAAATCATGGGCGATTCCTCCTGCAAGTCTTCCAATTGCTTCCATTTTCACTGATTGTATCAGTTGCTCTTCCATTTTTTTCTGGGCTGTGATATCCTTTATAATTCCCCTGTAAGCAATCGTTTTACCCTTTTCGTTCTTTACTGCTGTGGATGTTTCAAGAAGGGTAATTGGAGTTCCATCTTTTTTCCTTCCTCTAATCTCGTAATCCTTGACGAATCCTTCCTCTTCAAGTTTTTTCTTGTATTCATCCCTTTCCTTTGGATTCATGTATAGATTTTCAATGGGTGTTTGAAGTAGCTCATCCTTTGAAGAGTATCCATACATCTCAACCATTGCAGGGTTTAAATCAATTATCTTTCCTTCTGGAGTTGAGATAAAAATTCCATCCTTTGATTCTTCAAAAAGACTCCTGTATCTTTCCTCTGATTTTTTCAGAGCTTCTTCAGCCAATTTTCTCTCAGTTATGTCTTGTAAAGTTCCAATTATTGCTGGTTTGCCTTTGTAATTGACAACAGAGCCATAAACCTCAGCATTAATAACTTTTTTGTCCTTTCTCAACCCCCTAAATTCATAATGAACATGCTTTATTTCACCCCTTAATCTCTTTCTTATATTCTCTTCAACAATCCACCAATCTTCAGGATGGGTTAAGTCCTTGGGACCTAATTTATCAATTAGCTCCTCTGCAGAGTATCCGAATATCTCCTCAAACTTAGGATTTACATATTTAAAAACTCCATCCTGAAATAGATAAATCCCAACAAGGGATTTTTCTGCCAGGATTCTGAATTTCTCCTCGGATTCAATGAGAGCTTCTTCCATTCTCTTCTTCTCTGTAATATCCCTGTATATACCCATCTGAGCAATCACTTCATCATTAACAACAATTGGATGTCCAATTATTGTTACAAAAACAGGGGTTTTATCCTTCTTTAAACGGATTCCTTCTACTATAATACTTTCTCCTTCAGCAACCTTTTTTGTAATTGAAATTGCCTCTTCTTTTCTCTCTGGTTCAATAATTATATCGTCTAAAAAAACTCCTCTGACCTCATCCTCTTTCCATCCAAAAAGTCTCTCAAACTCTGGGTTTATTCTCAGTATTCTTCCGTATCTATCCGCTATAACCATTGCAAGGGGGGAAAACTCAAAAATTCCCTCAAAATATTTTTGTTGTTGTTTTATCCTCTCCTCTAATTTTACCTTTTCAGTTATCTCAGTTGTAACCTCAATGGCACCAATCACCTCACCCTTTTCATCCTTTACAGGATAACCTTTTATAAACCAGACCTTTCCATCCGGTGTCCTTATTTCATTGGAATGAAACTCCCCTGTCTTTATTGCTCTATCCACAGGACAGTTCTCACAAATAGATTCTCTTCCATGCCATATCTCATAACAATGCCTACCTATGAGCTCCTCTGGTTTTTGATTCACTGAGTTTCCAGCAGATTTGTTCGCCCATATAACTCTTAAATCCCTATCTTGAAATGTTATCAATTCTGCAACTGAATTGAGAATTAGCTCCTTCTCCTCCTCTGATTTCTTTGTTCTTTCTTCAACTTCTTTTATTTTTGTGATATCAGTTTGAGTTCCTATGGAGGCAACAATTGCTCCTTTCTTTATAATCCCAACAGTGTTGTTTCTGAACCACTTTTTATTTCCATCTCTGTCAATCTCAAGGGTTTCGACTCCAATTATTTTGTAACCACTCCTTATAAAATGACGATGGGCTTCTATATTTTCTTTTACTTCAGGACCTCCATGGAGCTCTGAAACCTTTTTCCCTATAAGTTCCTCAGCCTTTGAAAATCCATACATCTTTGCAATGATATCATTGCAATCTGCAACATAGGCATGCTCATAAATCATTTTTATCTGCTCATCTTCAGGAAGGTCGATGGGAATTGGAACCTTTGTTTTTATTATGTAAAATCCAATATTTAGCTCGTTCAGGAAATACTTGTAAATCTCTTCCCTTTCGAGCAGCTCATCAAGTTTTTTCTGGATCTTAGAAGATTGCCCTTTCATTTGCCAGAAATTATAATAACTTTTTTGTTTTAAGGAGTCAATTTAAATGGTTTCTGCCTCTATTAAAATTATTCTCCTCGTTTCATTCCTTACTTTAAAGTTTTCAGAAACTGGTATCCCAGGAGCCCAGATAATCTCATCTCCTGAAAGAATCAAAGGAAGGGAGTCCCTTTCCCTTGGAAGAATCCCTTTCTGACGGAATACCTCATTCAATTTCTTTCTTCCTGGAGAGCCTATTGGTCTAAATATATCACCATCCCTTCTGTTTCTGATAGTTAGAGGGAGCTTAACTTTTTCAAAATCAACAAAGGCTCTTTTCCTGTCCTCAAATTCTATCTTTTCTTTTTCAATTGATTCAATTAATCTTGCTTTTAATCTTATTCCTGCCTCTAAGATATCTATTGGATCTTTAATGTCCCATGAATACTCGTAGTCTTTTTTTTCTGACGGCTTCTTTTTTTCAAATACCCAATCCCCTTCCCTTCTAATTACAATCTTTCCTGGGAGATGGGCTTCCCTCTCTTTTTCAAGACTCCTAACCTGCTCAATGTGGTAGAATCCTATTCTTCTTAAATTTCCCTTCACCTCCTCTATGAATCTCCTAACAATTCTTCTCTGAAGGGGGACAGGGAAATTCTTTAAATCTTTTAAATTTAGTTTTAATCCATTATCCCGATAAATTAGCCCTTTGTATTTCTCCTCTTCTACAATTCTATTTATCTCATCCTCCTCCCTTATTAGTTGAGCAGATTTTGAAAGATGTTCTACAAGCCTCTTTCCAAATCTTTCCTCAAGATAGGGAATTAGCTCAAACCTTATTCTGTTTCTAAGAAGTTTCATGGAGAGATTTGAGCTGTCGAGCCTTGATGGGATTCCTTCCTTTTTTAAGTAATCCTCTATCTCCTCCCTTTTAATCTCAATAAGAGGTCTTACAAATATCTCATCCTTTACAGGAAAAATTGAAGAAAGTCCTTTAAGCCCAGAGCCCCTCAGAACCCTCATCAGGAATGTTTCTGCCTGATCGTTCATTGTATGTCCCAGGGCAATTTTATTTGCTCCAATCTCCTTTGCCTTTGCTTTTAAAAATTTATACCTCAGAATGCTTCCTGCCTCCTCTAAATTTATTTTTCTTTTTTTGGCATAATCTTGGACATCATCACTTCCAATGTGGATTGGAAGACCAAGTTTCTCAGCTTCTCTCCTACAAAAATTCTCATCTTCATCAGATTCTTCCCCCCTTAATTTATGATTGAAATGGGCAAGTTCAATCTTCAGAGGGAAATCCTTCGCAAATTCAAGGAGCAAATGGAGAAGGGCAGAGGAATCAGGACCTCCTGAGAAGGCAACAAGAACATGGTCATACTCCTGGAAAAGATTGTAAGTTTTGATTGTTTTGAGGAATTTGTAGTAAATCTTATGTCTTTTCACGATTTATTTCCCTTAAATAATTTTCAAATCTTACCCCCTATATTCTTGGTGGCGGTGGAGGGATTCGAACCCCCGACACAGCGGATATGAGCCGCTTGCTCTAACCACTGAGCTACACCGCCTTAAATTATATTCTAATAGGAGATGAAGGAAAGTTCAAGATGAGGAAGGGCGAGAAAAGAGGGAAGAGCGAGAAAGGAAGGATCGGAAGAAACACTGAGGTTTTAGTTATTTTTTATCTTTTATCAAATTATACTTTGAAAGAATTTCCTTTAACTTATCAAGGGGAAGAGCGGGAACATAATGACCATCTATTCCTTTCATCGATTCTGCCTTTGTAAGAGAGTTGTAAATTGCCTCCTCAACAGCTTCAATAACTGCAAAAAAGAGGGGTGAAAGGAAATCGTCATTTAGAATAGGAATGTTTCTTATGGGTTCTGAGGGATTGAAGGGAATTCTTATTTCCCTATTCACTGAAAAAGCAATTACATAATCTCCAGATCCATGGGAAGAAATCCCACCTGTCTTTGCAAGTCCAAGCATTGCTCTCTTTGCGAGTCTTTTCAGCTGACGGGAATCAAGGGGAGCATCTGTTGCAACAACAATCATGCATGATCCTCCATCATCGTATTTAATCCTATCCTTTAAATAGAACTCTCCAAGCTCTATCCCAACTGGAGCACCTGAAATCTGGAGGATTCCACCAAAATTCGTCTGAACCAGAACTCCAATAGTCCAGCCACCAAGATTTTTCGGCAGGACTCTTGAGGATGTTCCAATACCTCCCTTGAAGCCAAAGCAAACTGTCCCTGTTCCTGCGCCCACATTCCCTTCCTCAACAATCCCCGACTTTGCATTCTTTATTGCTTCAAAAACATGCTCTTTTTTGATGTGAAGACCCCTTATGTCGTTTAAAAAACCATCATTACACTCCCCTACAACTGGATTAACAGACCTTACATTTTCATTACCTTTTAAAGAAATTGTGTATTCTATAAGAGCCTCACCTGCAACTGGAGCTGAGAGGGTGTTTGTCAGAATAATTGGAGTCTCAATGCATCCAAGTTCCTCAACCTGTGTGAATCCCATAAGCTTTCCGAATCCATTACCCACATAGATCCCTGCAGGAACTTTTTCCATGAATATATTTCCATCATGGGGTAGAATTGCTGTTACTCCTGTTCTTACATTTTCTCCCTTTATCAATGTGAAATGACCTACTTTTACTCCCTCAACATCAGTTATTGAATTGAATTTTCCAGGTTTCAAAATCCATGGATTTACACCAAGCTCTCTCACCCTTACTCTTTCCTCTGAAAAGTTGAAACTCAGCAAAGCAAAAATTAAAGAGATAAATATAAATGTTCTCATAAATCCCTCCTTAAAAATCTCCTTCAGACAATTATAAGTTTTTCTATAACTTTCTCCCATGTTATATCTTTTATTGAATCAAAACCCTTTTCTCCCATTTTTCTTGAAAGTTCTGGATTTTCAGATAAAAGGTCAATCTTCTCTGCTATTTTTTCTGGCTCAGGATCAAGGATAAATCCAGAAATACCGTCCTTTACTATTTCTGATGGTCCGCCACTGTCCTTGCAAGTTATAACAGGCTTTCGTGAAGAGAAGGCTTCCATTGTAACAAATCCAAAATCTTCTTTATAGGGGGCAAAGAAAACTGCCCTTGCCCTGGAATAATAATAAATAAGCTCTTCTTCCTTTAATCTTCCAAGAAGAATTACTCTATCCTGAAGATTCATATCCACTATCATTTTTCTCAATCTTTCTTCATCAACTCCTTCTCCTGCAATTAGTGCTTTGACATCTTTGTTCTTTACGAATTTGAAGGATTTCACAAGGAGATCAATCCTCTTTAAGGGATATAACCTTGAAACAGTGAAGATAAAATTTTCATAGCTTTCTGTTCTGTAATCCCTCTGGGGGGCTGGAGGGTAAAGAACTTCTGAATCGATTCCTCCCCATTTCAGCAATCTCTCCCTTATTGTCTCTGATTGAGAGAAGATCTTCTTAACATTGTGGGTCAAAAGATAATGGTCAATTCGACTTATGATAAACCTTCTTAACCCTTCCTTCAATTTACCTTTCCATGAAAGATTTTTCTTGAAATCTTCCCATAGGTCATAATATTCCCTCATTCTGTGGTTTAGCCACAGAACATGGTTTTGGTGCCTGACAGCATAACTTGGGAAACGAAGGGAGATTATTTGATCAATTTTCCTTCCAAGACCATCCTCTGTGAGGTCTGTAAGAAAATTGGCGAGATATGCTTGAAACTGTTTCCCAAATTTGTTCTGGGGAGTGAAGAAAATGTCAGCTTCGTATCCATTCTTTCTAAGAGCTTTCAAAAGATTTTCAGCTATTACAAGATGCCCTCCATATACAAAGGGGACAGTAGATGTTACAACTACTATTCTTTTCATCATGAAGATTATATTTTGAAGCTAACTCTTATGTCAAATAAAATGGTTTTAGAAGAAGAATTATGGTATACTCTACATCAGGAGCTTTAAATATGGATAGGCAAAAGGAAAAATGTAAGGTGGATAGAGAGAAAATTATCTCTACAATATCCAGGGTTCTCGAGCGGGAGGAAAAAGTAATTTTTGCCTATTTATACGGTTCTTTTGTGAAGGATGAATTTTTTGAAGATATTGATATATTCATATATGGAAAAGATTGCGATGACAATTTTACTTTATCAACGGCTATAAAGGAAAGGATCCATGAAGAGATGGTAAAAGACAAGATTGATCTTTTCTCTATTGATGAAATTGATGTAAATATTATCAATGATGCACCTTATGACTTTGTGATAGATATTTTAAGGGAAGGTTTTCTTCTAATTGACAAAGATCCTGAGCTGAGAACAGATTACATTGAGAGAATTTCAGATGAATATAGAACAAATTTTTTCATCCTTAAAGAGGCTTTCAAATGAGAGTAGATAAAGAGAGAATCAAAAAATATCTTTTTGATATCCTTTCAAACCTCAGAGACATAGAAAGTATCCTAAGAGAATATAGCGAAAAAGAATTAGTTACAAACAAGCATTTAGTTAAGAGTTTAAAATATTCCCTCGTTGAAATATCTGAGGCTTCCTCTATAATTCTTCAACATATCCTTGCAAAATATTACGGCGTTCCTGTCAAAGGTTATATGGATACATTGAAAAAAGCTTATGAGTCTGGCATTATTACAGAGCCACTATTAAGTTCTTTAAAGCCATTTTTTGAATTAAGAAATGCAATGGTCCACAGATACTGGTCAGTGGACGATAAAAAGTTAATCAATATGTGTGAGACGAGCTACAAAGAATTTTTTAAATTTATAGAAACCATAGAAAACTTTATAGAAAAAATTTAAATGAAAAAAGTCCTTTTTGTCTTTGGGACAAGACCTGAGGCAATAAAATTAGCTCCTTTAATCTTGAAGTTTAGAGAAAATAACAATTTTGAAAGCAAGATTTGTGTAACAGGACAGCACAAGGAGATGCTTGAGCAAGTTCTAAGAATTTTTAATATAAAGCCTGATTATGATTTGAGGATAATGAAGGAGAATCAATCCCTTTTCTACATTACCTCAGAAACATTGAAAAAACTTGAGTCTGTCTTGATTAAAGAGAAACCAGATCTGGTAATAGTTCAGGGAGACACAACTACAACATTTGTTGCAAGCCTTTCAGCCTATTATCAAAAAATAAAGATTACTCATGTTGAAGCAGGCTTGAGAACAGAGGACAAATTCAATCCCTTTCCTGAGGAGATGAACAGAAGGCTTACTGATTGTATTGCTGATTTTTACTTTGCTCCAACAGAAAGAGCCAGGGAAAATCTTCTTAAGGAAGGGGTTAGGGAGGATAGAATATTTGTCACTGGAAACACTGTGATTGACGCTCTTCTAATTGTCCTTGATAAACAGAAAAATCCTGAAGTTCAGAGAGAGATGGGGAAGAAATTTTTAAAAAGATATGGAATCAGCTTTGAAATAAGAACAATTCTTGTAACAGGTCATAGAAGGGAAAGTTTTGGAAGGGATTTTGAAGAGATATGTTATGGACTTAAAATGATTGCAGAAAATTCCGATGCTCAGATAATCTATCCAGTTCATCTAAATCCAAATGTTCAGGAGCCAGTGAAAAGAATACTAAGGGATACAAAAAATGTTTATCTTATAGAACCTCTTGATTATTACACCTTTGTATGGTTAATGAACAGGTCTTATATAATTCTTACTGATTCTGGAGGTATTCAGGAAGAGGCTCCAGCTCTCGCAAAACCAGTCCTTGTAATGAGAAAAAAGACTGAAAGACCTGAAGGGATTGAAGCTGGAGTTGCAAAGCTTGTAGGGACTGAAAGGGAGGGTATCTTCAAAGAAACTATGAAATTGCTTAATTCTAAGGAAGATTATCAAAAAATGGCTAAAGCAAAAAATCCTTATGGAGACGGGCTTGCATCGGAAAGAATCTTTTCTATAGTTAAGAGAGAAATATGAAATCACAAAAAATTAATCTCAAATTTTCCAAACAATAACATCCTTCCTCTTTCCCCAGCTTTGAGCAAGCTTCTGAAGATTAACAAGGATTCTTATCTTTTCTTCAAAGGGGAGTTTGGCAATCTCTTTGCGGAAATCTTCTTGCCTTTCGAACATTTCTTTTCGTGTTAGAACTTTATCGTAAATCAAAATTCTTTCTTTATCACTCATTTTTCCTCCTGAAATTCTCAAATTTTTCATAAAGTCCATATCTTATCAAAATGCTCTTTAGCTTTTCTAAGTCCATTTCAACCTGACTTAATAGAAGCCTTGCTTTCATGATGTCCTTTTCTCTATTAACCCTTAAAAAAATTGCAATTAAATACTCTGGAGTAAAAACTTTCGTATAGACCCCTTCATACTCTATCTCTGACGCATTCTCTACAGCTTCTCTTTCGAGAGAATCAGCGGGGAAAATATCAACCGGTATATCCTCTATAATTATCCATTGTTTTTTCCATAAATATCCCTTATTTTCAAGATATTCATAAATTGGTGTTAAAATTATGAGTTCACCTTCTTCCTTTTTCTCTTCAACAACTATAAAAACATCTAAATCCTCAGTAAAAAAAGGCTCTGTCCATCGAAGGGTTGCAATTCCACCGCCTATTGCATAGTCCTTTATTAAACCTTTCTCCTTTAACTCATTCAGGACTGATAAGGCTTTTCTCATTTTTAGACAATCTCCAAAAAGCTTCCAGATTTGAATATAAAACAATTATTGAAAATTTTCAAAATTCTCTGGAGAATTGGCTTTGAAGATTTGTCCTCAAAAACTTTATATGATAACATTTTTATATGTTAAAAAAGGAAGAGGATGCTCTCAAAAAGATTGCTGATAATCTTTCTAATGATAAAAGAATTTTAAAAATTATAGCCTATGGCTCAAGAGTAAGGGGAGATTTCCGGGAAGATTCTGATCTGGATGTATTGGTTGTGGTTGATAAAAAGGACAGAGAAATAAAGGAAAAAATCATCGATATCTTTTACGAATATGAGTTAAAAGAAGAAATACCCTTTTCCCCTTTAATTTTTTCCCTTGAGGAATTTTTAATAAACGAAAAGATTGGAAGTCCTTTTATAAAAAATATTAAAGATGAAGGAGTTGTTATATATGACATTAACATCAGAAGAGAAAAAGGAAATTTCAAAGTATCGTCTTGAAAAGGCTGAAAGATTCTTACAGGATGCGGAATTACTCTTAAAAGAGAAAAGATTTGAATCTTCAATAAGCAGAAGTTATTATGCTTTGCTCAATGCAGCAAAATCTGCTCTAATCCTTTTTGGTATCGACCCAAAAACCCATGAAGGTGTAAAAACCATGGTGAACAAGAAGCTGGTAATGGAAGGTTTCATCCCAAGGAGCTGAGAAAATGTTTCAGAAATTTACTTTCTGAAAGGGAAAATGTTGACTATGCAGATTTTACAATCATAGACTTATCCGATGCAGAAAGTGCCTTCCAGAATGCAAAAGTTTTTGTGAAAAGGATTAAAGAGGTAATAGATAGAATAATCTCGCAACTATAAAGTATTTTATGAGATGGGCTTAAAAGCTTCTCGACTAATCCAAATTACATTTACTCTTTGGCTAATTCTTAATCTCTTCATTTTTCTATACCCTTTTTTCTTAAGTAAATCCATCCCAAAAAATTATGACAAAATCTATCATTTTTGTTTCTCATTTTTAACTGCTTACTTATACTATCTCTCCTTCATAAAGAGGGAACTTGTCTTAATCGAAAGTTTCTTTTTTACATTAATTTACGGTTTTATTATCGAGATATTACAGAGCTTTCTACCTTACAGAGACTTTTCAATCCTTGATTTAATTTGTGATGGGATTGGCGCTTTCATCTTTTTAACCATAATCCTCATCCTGAAAAGGATAAGGGCTTCCCTTTCTATTTTTTAACAAACTAAAACCTTTCATTAATGGAGTTGTTGCTTCACTATCTAAGGTCAATCAGGAGTTCTTTTTTAACTTTTCTCTCAAGAATATCACATCCTGCTGGTCAATTGGTCTTGAGCTTTTCCCCATCAATTTTAATTAAGCTTTTATATACTTCAAAAGTTTTCTCAGCAATTTTATCCCAGTTATATTCCTTTTCTAACAGTTTAAAATAAATATTTTTCTCTTCTTAAATCTCTTGTTGCAAGAAAAAAAATTTTTATCTTACGCACTCTATTTCACCAAATATAACTTTTACAAATATCATAATAATTGCCCTAAAAATATTCCTTTTGGTTAAAATATAAGAATATGTGTAACATTTATCGAACCTTTCAAAAGATTAGCTAAAATTTGCCTCTCACAAGTTTCTTTTCCTACGCAATCTACCTTTCAAAAACTCTTTTAAAACAAGCCAGATAAAGATTGTATTCCCAATCAAATACCTTTTCCACAATCGTCTTGGCTCATGAATTAATCTCCATAACCATTCAAGACCAATTTTCTGAACCCATTTTGGAGCTCCTCTCTTTGTTCCAGCGATAAAATCGAATGCTGCACCTACTCCAAGTTGCACTGGTTTCAATCTGCCTTTGTGTTCAGCCATCCATTTTTCCTGTTTTGGAGCTCCAAGAGAAACAAATAAAATATCGGCTTCAGAATTATTTATCTGTTCTATAAATTTACTGTCTTCTTCGGGTGTTAACTCCCGAAAGGGAGGAGATATAGTCCCAACAATTTTTAGCTCTGGAAATAACTTTACAAGTTTCTCTTTTAATATTAAAAGATTCTCTTCGGTAGAGCCATAAAGGAATATCTTTAATCCATTTTCAGCTGCGTAGGAACATAAATTCATCATAAAGTCTGCTCCTCTCACTCTATCTTTAAACTTAGCGCCAAGTAATTTCAATGTCCATGCAACTCCCATACCGTCTGAGAAATTGCCTGTAGACCTATTCAAAACTTCTTTTACATTTTGATCTTTATAACCCTCTGTGACCAGATGAGCATTTACAAAACAAAAATAATCCCCATTTTTATCCTTAATATGTCTTAAAACAATATTGAGAGCCTCTTTAAGTCCAACTGGATATATATTTATTC
>CAZFCI010000277.1:0-2596 GCA_964517525.1 uncultured Clostridia bacterium
TGGATACTTTGAAGAGATACCAGAGAGCTCGGTTGTTCTTTTAAGAAGAGTAAAGAATGGCTATCCTGTTGCATTCTATTATCCCTATGGAGCAGGATATGTATTTGTTACATCAATGTATGAGGATTGGGGCTCTGCAAATTTCCAGTCAACCTCTGAAGGAAGAGCATTTGTAAGAGATTTAATAACCTGGGCAAAGAAACCGTCAGAGCTTCCAACATACAACCTTTCAGAGAATCCAAATCCTAACATTTCATTGAACATTGAGATAAAAAACCCCTCAGAGAAGAAAGCCAAAAAAGTGAAGATCCTCTTACTAAATCCAGACAAAGGGAAAATGGAAGAGGTAGAGTACCCACTCTCTCTCAATCCGGGTGAACTCACTACTCTTCCAATAAGCACAAAACTCCCCCAGAAACATTTTGGTATATGGCATGTTGACTATACCCCAAACATTTTATATAAAAATTTGAAAAATGAAAACAAAGTTTAATATCATGAATTATTCAGGGAAGGAAATACGACCAAAAACCGAAAACAATAGCCCATTTATTGGGTTTGAGATAGATGAGAAATTTTTGGAGGTTTAAGATGATCAGTCAACAAAAAATGATACGAGTTTTAGCTCTATTAGGAACCTTACTTTTGTTACCAATTCTCAGTTCAGTTCCCCTCTTCTCAAAAATCTATGGCTCAGTATCAGGGCAGGTAATTGGAGAGGATACAGGGAAGGGAGTGAAAGGGGTTATGGTTTTTCTTTACTTTTATTATGAAAAATCAAAAAGATTTGGAGACTATCCTTATGCTGCAGAGACTGATGAGAGAGGGAGATTTCAAATTAAAAATCTTGAACCAGGAAGATATTGCATGACTGTTTCCGCACCTCCCCCTTACTATGGAGACCATGACTATTTACATGAAAAGCTATTGCTAAAGGGGAATTCAGAAGGGGCAGATTGTTTTATCTTGAGGTCAGGGGAGAGGAAAGTTATCAAGAAGGTGATAAAGGTAGGAGGGAGTGTCTCAGGAAGGGTATTGAAAGGAGATGGCTCACCTTTTGCAGGATTAGAAGTTTGGGTAGGCTCCAGAAGAGGTAATGAACGAGAGGCAATTACTGGAGAAGACGGTAGATTTCATATAGGAGGGCTGAAACCATCGGATGACTATCTCTTTGTACTCCGTTCCTTCAAGCACAATGATGCAGTTGTTACAGGAAAGACCATTGAAAATTTAATTGTAAGGGAAAAGGAAGAGACAAAGATAGAGGATATAGTAGTTGATGTCAATGACCCAACTGGTATTGAAGGTATTGTTAAATTATCTGATGGGACAGCTATAGAAGGGGCTTTAGTAGGAATTATAAAGGGCAGACGTATAGTATCAGATTGCCATACTGATAAAAATGGAAGATTCAAGATTATAAATGTTGAGCCAGGAATTTATACAATTGGTGCTGCTATAGTAGGTAAAGATATATTTAAAGAAAACATTTATATTGAAAAAGGGAAGACATTATGGGTTGAGTTTGTTTTCGATTCGAAAAAATCAAATTTAAAAAAAAATTTAAATAATTCATACGAAATATGTTCACAAAATCTCTTAACAAAAAATACATCGGAAAGTAGCAATCAGACGCACGGGAAAACAATAGAGTGGCATGATTGGTGCATAAAGTATTACCCACTAGCCCCAAGAATAGAAATGGAAAAGAAAGTCGATGCTGTTCTTAATACGGTAAAAAAACGTGTGAATATGGGAGGTTTGAGATGAGATTTAAAAGGATATTTTTTGTATTGGTCATTTCACTTCCTTTCCTCTGCTCAACTTCTTTTTCCTTAGAACCAAGACTCCTTTGGAAGATGGAGATAAAGGACAAAATTTGGAGTGTGGCATTTGCAAGGGAAAGCGGAGATATAATCTTTGTTCATGGAAAGGATAAGGACAAGGTTACCATGCTGAACAAGGAAGGTAAAATTGTATGGCAATTGGGTCCCAATTTAGAAAAGATTTTTCCATCCACAATCTCCATATCAGACGATGGTAAGTTTTTTTCATTTGAATCTGACATTTGGGCTGAAACAGATTTTCCTTCTCAACCTTTGGTTCACTTCTTCGATAGAACAAAGGGAGAGCTATGGAATAAACCGATTAGTGGGAATCCTCATCTTTCTCCTGACGGAAAATTCCTTTTCGTTCAATCTGGAGAGGAAAACTCATGGGTGTATTTTTTAGAAACTAACAAAGGAAGTATACTATGGAAGAAAAAACTCAGCTCTACAAAAGGCTTATTTTCTCCTGATGGAAAGTTCTTATGGGAAGGATTGTACTTTTTGAATTTAAACGGGAATATCATTCTTAAGCCACCTCTGCTTGGCTCAATTTCTTCTATTTCTGAGAATTTGGATTTTTTTTCCTTTGAGACCTCCACAGTGGGAAAAGGAATAAAAATTATAGACAAAGTTACAGGAAAAATTATTAGAGAAAATGGAGGGGATTTAGGAGGTGTGGTAAACAAGGAAGGTAATATAGTTTTAAAAGGAAGAGCTATAGTCTCAAATAACGGGAGAATAGCCATAATTTTCGAAGAGAGAGATAC
>CAZFCI010000278.1:0-2809 GCA_964517525.1 uncultured Clostridia bacterium
GTTCAACCAGAAGGATAGAGAGCTTATGGTTGATGATGTTAATGAAAATCTTCTCAACTATGAAAATATTAGAAATGTTAAACTTGATAACAGTGTTCCTCCTTCTCTTTATTTCAATCCCATTCCTCCAGGATATAAAATTGAAAAAACGAAAAAAAAGTTTAAAATTTCAAAGATAAAGAATATAAAAGTTCCTGAAAATTTTGAAGATCTTGCCTTCTATCCCTTAACTCATCTTTCAGCCCTAATTAGAGAGAGGAAAATAACATCCCTTCAGCTTACAAAACTTTACCTTGAAAGATTGAAAAAATACGGACCTAAACTTGAATGTGTTGTGACATTAACAGAAGATCTTGCACTGGAGCAGGCAAGAAAAGCTGATGAGGAAATAGCAAAGGGTAAATGGAGAGGACCCCTGCATGGTATTCCTTGGGGAGTAAAGGATCTCTTCTCAACAAAGGGATATAAAACAACATGGGGAACACCTCCATATAAAGATCAGATTATTGACGAAGATGCAACTGTTGTAAAAAGATTGAAAGATGCTGGAGCTGTTCTTGTTGCAAAACTTTCCCTTGGAGAACTTGCTTGGGGAGATGTTTGGTTTGGAGGTAAGACAAAGAATCCCTGGAATCTTCAGCAAGGTTCCAGTGGGTCATCAGCCGGCTCTGCCTCTGCAACCTCAGCAGGACTTGTTGCCTTTGCGATAGGAACAGAGACATGGGGCTCTATTGTTTCGCCATCCACGAGGTGTGGGGTTACAGGTCTTCGTCCAACTTTTGGAAGGGTTAGCAGATATGGAGCAATGGCTCTAAGCTGGAGCATGGATAAAGTGGGACCTATATGCAGGAGTGTTGAGGATTGTGCGATTGTTTTCAATTACATCTATGGTCCTGATGGTAAAGATCCAACAGTATTTGATTTTCCCTTTAACTGGGATCCAGAAATTAATGTAAAGAATATGAGGGTAGGGTATCTCAAGAAAGAGTTTGAGAAAGATTACAGAAATAAGGAGAATGACCTTGCAGCCCTTAATCTTCTTCGTTCCCTTGGTATAAATCTTATACCCATTGAACTTCCCGATCTGCCAATAGAGTCCTTATCAATAATATTAAATGTTGAAGCAGCATCTGCCTTTGACGAACTTACAAGGACAAGGGGAGTTGACATGATGGTAAGACAGGAGAGAAGGGCATGGCCCAATGTCTTCCGATGGGCTCGCCTTGTTCCTGCTGTAGAGTATATACAGGCAAACAGAATTAGAACCCTTCTCATAAATGAGATGGCTGAAAGGCTTAAAAATATAGATGTCTATGTATCCCCATCCTTCGGAATCAATCTTCTCCTTACAAATCTAACAGGACATCCTGCAGTTGTTGTCCCGAATGGATTTGATAAGGATGGAAATCCGACAAGCATAACCTTTATAGGGAATCTTTTCAAAGAGACTGAAGCTCTTGCCCTCGCAAAGAAATATCAGGATTCAACAGGATTCCATTTAAAACATCCTAAACTTTAAACCCAAATTTAAACAGCTTCAACGGAAAGAGCTACTGCTGAACCTCCTCCAAGGCATAGGGTTGCGAGTCCTGTCTTTGCATTTCTTCTTTTCATTGCGTAAAGTAAAGTTGTCAAAATTCTTGCTCCAGAGGCACCTATTGGATGTCCAAGGGCAACTGCTCCTCCATGAACATTCACCCTTTCCCAATCCCATCCAAGCTCCTTTCCATCAGCAAGAACCTGGGCTGAAAATGCTTCATTGATCTCTATAAGGTCAAAATAGTCGATCTTCTTCCCAAGCTGATTAAGTAACTTTTTGACCGCTTCAACAGGAGCATAAAATAGCATTTTGGGCTCAACTGCAGAAACAGCATAACCTGTTATCACTGCCATAGGCTTTAAGCCAAGTTGATTTACCTTTTCTTCAGATGCAACGAGAACAGCTGAAGCACCATCATTGACTGAGGGAGCATTTCCAGCAGTTATTGTCCCATCAGGTTTAAAGGCGGGTTTGAGTTGTGCAAGTTTTTCAAGGGATGTATCCCTTCTCGGACCCTCATCAGTATCAAAAATTATTGGTTCCCCTTTCTTTTGTGGAACAGGAACTGGAACAATCTCATCCTTGAACCAGCCATTGTCGATAGCCTTTATAGCCTTCTGATGGGAATTGAAAGCGAACTGGTCCTGCATTTCCCTTGTTATTCCAGATCTCTCAGCAGTAAATTCTCCAAGTTCTCCCATGTGCTTATTCTCAAAGGAATCCCAGAGACCATCAAAAATCATTAGATCGACAAGTTGTCCATGACCCATTCTGTATCCACTTCTTGCCCTTGAAAGGGCATAGGGAGAGTTACTCATTGATTCCATTCCTCCAGCGAGGACAATATCTGCATCTCCAGCCTTTATTGCCTGAGCTGCAAGCATAACAGCCTTTAGTCCTGAACCACAGACCTTATTAATTGTTATGGCTGGAATTTCTGGAGGGAGTCCTGCTTTTATCTGAGCCTGGCGGGCTGGAGCCTGTCCCAGACCTGCGGAGACAACATTCCCCATAATGACCTCATCAATCAGTTTTGGATCGATATTTGCTCTCTTCACAGCTTCCTTTAAAACAATTGCTCCAAGCTCAACCGCAGAAATGGAAGATAACCCCCCCAGAAAACTACCTATAGGGGTCCTTACCGCTGATATAATAAAAGCTCTTCTTGCCATAAAGCCACCTCCTTAGAATAAGGGAAGATTTTATCCGATTTTGATTTATTTCTCAACAAAACGAATTGCATCACTAATTTTCTATATGAAATCGATT
>CAZFCI010000279.1:0-2443 GCA_964517525.1 uncultured Clostridia bacterium
TATATGCATTGTTTCAGTATAACAACAAAAGATGGGAGGAGAAGCCTTTACATGAATTTACACAAAAAACTTGACACTACCGATCTAACGCGGAGAGTTTGACAGATTCTTATTTTTGTGATAAAAAATATCTTTAAATAGAGGTGAAACTATGATGGCAGTAATTGAGAGTGGCGGGAAGCAATATACTGTTAAGGTGGGAGATAGTATATTTATAGAGAGGATTGAAGGGAATCCTGGAGATAAGGTTTACTTCAAACCCCTTTTGATAGAGGGAAATGAGATACTTATTGGAACACCATATGTAGAAAATTACAGGGTGGAAGGAACAATTGTTGGAGAAAAAAAGGGGGAGAAAGTAATTGTCTTTAAAAAGAAGAGTAAAAAACATTATAAAAAGAAGACAGGACACAGGCAGACTTACTCCCTTGTCAAAATAGAAAAGATATTCAAGGAGGAATAATGGCAAGAAAGAAGTCGGCTGGGAATGGAAGAGACAGTAATCCCAAATATCTTGGAGTTAAAGTATTTTCAAGCCAGTTCATCCGTGCTGGCTCTATAATATTGAGACAGAGAGGAACTGTTACAAAACCAGGTTTGAATGTTGGAATTGGAAAGGATTACACACTTTTTGCTTTAATTGATGGGATTGTAAAATTCCACACTAAAGGGGATAGAAAATATGTCTCTGTCATTCCTTACAGACACTAAAAGCATGCGCGGGGTTCTTTAAAATTCAGTAGGTGTAATCATTGACAATTTTTAAAAGGTATGCAATATTTTCTGTCTTGCTAATTGGAAGAAATGTTTATTGATAGGGTGACAATTTGTCTTGAAGGGGGTAGGGGAGGAGATGGTTGTATCTCTTTTAGAAGAGAAAAGTTCGTTCCAAAAGGTGGACCGGATGGAGGAAATGGAGGCGATGGAGGTAGTATATTTCTTGTAAGTGATGAAGGGATTGACTCTCTTGTATATTTCAGATTTAGACCAATTATAAAAGCAAAAAGAGGGGAACATGGAAAGGGATCAAATAAAAACGGGAAAAGAGGAGAAGATATTTATCTTAAGGTGCCTGTTGGAACAGTGGTGAAAGATAAAAAAACCGGAGAGATACTTTTTGATTTTCATTCTCCATCTTTGGTTTACCTTGCAACTGCTGGAGGAAAAGGAGGCAGAGGAAATGCATCTTTTGTATCTTCAACGAGGAGGGCGCCCAGAATAAGAGAACTTGGTAAGGAAGGGGAGAAGAAAGAATTAATTCTTGAGTTAAAAAGCATTGCGGATGTTGGGATTGTAGGATTTCCCAATGCTGGAAAATCAACTCTTCTTTCAAAGGTATCATCAGCAAAACCCTTAATTGCCGACTATCCCTTCACAACCCTGATTCCAAATCTTGGAGTTGTAAATATTGATGAGGAGAAGAGCTTTATCATGGCTGATATACCTGGGCTGATTGAGGGAGCTCATCTTGGAAAGGGCCTTGGAATAAGATTTCTTGGGCATATTGAAAGGACAAAGATTCTACTAATCCTTTTGGATATTTCCCATGGAGATACAGATAGGGTATTTAAGGAATATCAAGTCCTAATAAGGGAAATGGCTGAATACAGCAAAGCTCTAACGGATAAACCGAGGATAATTGCCCTTAACAAGATTGATCTAATTGAAAATGACTCTATAATCCATAATATAAAAACTGAATTTGAAAAAATGGGGCTTAAGACCTTTCCCATATCAGCTTTAAAAAATCAAGGGATTAAAAGATTATTAAAGGATATTTGGGACTTGATTGCAGAATTTAAAGGAAGGAGAAAAATTGGAATCTTAGGAGGTACATTTGATCCAATTCATTTGGGACACATTAGAATTGGAGAGAGGGTCAAAGAGTTCTTTTCCCTTGAAAAAGTTTTTTTCATTCCTTCTTACTCACCACCCCATAAAGATTCTCCATCAATTACAGAAGCCACAACAAGATTTAGAATGGTTGAAATCGCTTTAAAAGGAAAGGATGGGCTTTTCCCTTCTGCTCTTGAGATAAGCAGAAAAGGAAAATCTTACACAATAGACACTCTGAGAGAGCTAAAAAGGATATACAAGAACTCCATGCTCTTTCTTATAATGGGTGTTGATGCTTTTTTAGAAATTAAAACATGGAAGGAATGGAATAATTTGCTAAAGGAGTATTCAGTTATAGTTGTTACCAGACCTGATTATAAAACAGAGCAAGCTGAAAAATTGCTGGTTGAGGAAGGTTTCCCCTTTGAGAAGGTTAATTATTTTATAAAGAAAAAAATAGATGATAAATACCCTTGCGTTTACATTTTTGAAATGGATTCTCTTCCAATATCATCAACAGAGATAAGGGACAAGGTTAGAGAAGGAAAGTCTATTAAAGATCTTGTCCCACCTGAGATTGAAAGGTATATAATAGAGAATGAATTAT
>CAZFCI010000280.1:0-18498 GCA_964517525.1 uncultured Clostridia bacterium
CATTGTAAAGAGCGGATTTCACTTCCTGGAAGAATATTCCTCCTGCTCCATAGGAAATATTTCTGTCAATAACTGCAACCTTTTCTGCATTTAGGAGAACAGATTTTACATCTTCAAAGGGGAAAGGCCTGAAAAATCTTATTTTGAGAAGCCCAACCTTCTTACCCCTTTCCCTCATCTCATCAATAACTGTCCTTGCTGTTCCAGTTATCGTTGAAGATACAACTATTATTACCTTAGCATCATCACATTTATAAGCTTCTGTAAGACCATACTTCCTTCCAAAAATCTCATAGAACTCCTCATCCACTTCCTTTATAACCTGAACAGCCCTCTCCATATCCCTCTGGAGTATATATCTCATCTCCATGTAATAGTCAGGGGAGAGAAGTCCTCCAAAAGCTCTTGGATTTTCAATGTCTATTTTTATTTCAGGGGAATAAGGGGGCAAATAGGAATCAACCTTTGATTGCTCCGGTATATCTACTGGCTCTGAAGTGTGGGAAAGGACAAAGGCATCTAAAACAAGCATCAGGGGAATTGAAACCTTCTCAGCAATCTTATAACCCTGAATTACAGAGTCAAGAACCTCCTGATTTGACTCACAGTAAACTTGCATCCAGCCAGTGTCCCTCTGGGATAAAGTATCATTCTGGTCAGTCCAGACAGACCATCCTGGAGCCATTGCCCTGTTGATATCAGCAAGGACAATTGGCAATCTTCCTCCAGCTGCCCAGTGGAGAAGCTCATGCATGAGGGCAAGCCCCTGGGCTGAAGTGGCTGTAAAAGCCCTCGCACCTGCAGCTGATGCACCAATACATGCAGCCATTGCAGAGTGCTCTGATTCAACTTTTATGAATTTTGCTTTAAGCTCTCCCGATGCACAGAACTCAGAAAGAAGCTCAACAACTTGAGTCTGAGGAGTTATGGGATAGGCAGCAATTACCTCTGCCCTCGATACCTTTACGCCATAAGACACAGCATGATTTCCTGTTATTACCTTTTTCATCTTTCCTCCTCCATATCAATTACACTTCTTGGACATTCCTTAGCACAAACTCCACAACCCTTGCAATAATCATAATTAACGCTGTATTCCTCCTCATTTCTTATTATTGAGACATCGGGGCAAAATACCCAGCAGTTATCACAACCATTACATACTCCGCAGGAAAAACATCTTTCGCATTCTGAAATAAGAGAAGACTCCTTAAAAACCTTCCAGACCTCTTCAAAATTCCTTATTCTTTCAAAAGGTTCAAGCTTTTCTGGCTCAATCCTTTCCCTCTTTTTGAAATAATTAAGATTTAGTCTTTCAAACTCTACAGGTCTTACTTCTCCAATTGCAGGAAGAGGTTCGCCCCTGAAGAAATAATCTATCGCCATTGCTGATCTCTTTCCAGCGCCAAGGGCTTCCACAACCGTTGAAGGTCCAGTTAGACAATCCCCACCAACAAATATTCTTTCAGTGGATGATCTTCCAAAATAATCTCCTTTAACCCCCCACTTTGTTGTTTCAAGTCCTTGGAAGAATTGAAGTTCAACCCTTTCACCAATTGCTGAGATAACATTATCAATTGGAATTATAAATTCTGAACCCTTTATTGGAACTGGTCTTCTTCTCCCTGACTCATCAGGTTCCCCTAATTCCATTCTTAAACATTCTATTCCTTTAACTTTTCCATTTTCGCTAATTATTTTAGATGGAGCAGTAAGGAATTGGATCTCTATACCTTCTTCCTCTGCATCTCCAACTTCAGATGGGATTGCTGGCATCTCGTTTCTTGATCTTCTATAAAGAATTTGAACATCAGCTCCAAGCCTTAGAGCGGAGCGAGCAGAATCTATTGCTGTATTTCCTCCACCAATAACTGCAACTTTTTTACCAAGCTCAATCTTTTCTCCCTTGTTTATTCTTTTAAGAAACTCAATTCCTCTAAGAACTCCTTCTGAATCTTCCCCTTCTATTCCCATACTTGTGGAAAGAGTTGCACCAATACCAACAAAGACAGCATCAAAATCTCCCAAAAGATCATGGGGACTCTTTACTTTATGATTGGCGACAAACTCAATTCCCATCTCTTCAAGTTTTTTCAGCTCTGCATCAAGGATATCCTTCGGTAGCCTATAGGTAGGAATTCCATATCTGAGAAGCCCTCCAAAGTTGGATTCTGCTTCAAATATTTTTACTTTATAACCTTTTCTTCTTAGGTGATAGGCACAGGAGAGACCTGCAGGACCTGAACCAATTATCCCTATCCTCTCCTTTCCTTCAGGTATATCAAATCTGTCCTTTATCTTAAGCCCATAATCTCCAAGGAATCTTTCAATGTGATGAATAGAGATTGCTTTATCAAATTTATCCCTGTTGCAGGCTGTCTCGCATGGATGATAGCATACCCTACCTGTTATGGAGGGGAAAGGATTGTCCTCCTTTATAACCCTGTAAGCTTCCTCAAACCTTCTTTTTAGAATTAAATAAATATATCTCTGAATATTTTCATTGGTTGGGCAGGCATGGTTGCAGGGAGGAATCTTGTTTCTATGGACAGGTCTGAAAGTTCTCCATGAACCTGTCTTGTTGTATAGAGTATCAGAGAGAGAAACTGGCATATAAGGAAAGTCTTCGATTCTTTCAAACTTAACTATTCCCATCTTACCTCCTCGTAAGCATCCCTGGCAGCTCTTTTGTTGTCCTCAAGCTTTACAGGGACATAATCCTCCATCGCTTTTAAAATACTCTCAAGGCTCACAAGTCCAGTAGCCCTTGCAAAGGCACCAAGAATTGCAGTATTGACTATGGGAGCAGTTTTTGGACCGAGTCTGTATTTTATTGCAATTCCTGAAGCATCAACTACCGCAACTCGGAAATCTGAGAAATTTGGGAAATCTTTTGGACTTTTAGTTGTGTTTATAACAATCCATCCACCCTTTTTTAAACCATCAGTGACATTTATGGACTCTATAAGAATAGGATCAAGAACTATTATATGATCAGGATTGTAAATTCTGCATCTAAGATTTATTGGTTTATCGTCTATCCTCAAAAAAGCAGAAACTGGAGCACCTCTCCTTTCAACTCCGAACTGGGGGAAGGTCTGGACATATCTACCCCCAGAAAAAAGGGCTGATGCAAGAATCTCTGAAGCTATAACTGCTCCCTGACCTCCTCTTCCGTGAAATCTAACCTCTATCAATTTTCCCTCCTAAAACTCTATTTCCCTTATTCTGTGGGAGTGACATTCTATGTTGACAGCTGCAGGCATTGAGGCAATGTGGCATGGATGAACTTCAATGTGAACAGCAAGGGCTGTTATCCTTCCTCCAAGTCCCTGAGGACCTATTCCAAGGTTATTTATTCTTTTAAGAAGCCTTTCTTCCATTTCTGCATAAAAAGGATCAGGATGATGGGAACCAACAGGATTCCTGAGAAGGGCTTTTTTTGCAAGAAGGGGAGCCATTTCAAAATTCCCTCCAATACCAACACCAACTATTATTGGCGGGCATGGGTTTGAGCTTGCTTTTTCAACTGTTTCAACAACAAAATTCTCTATCCCTTCTGCTCCAGCTGCAGGAGCAAACATCCTTACCGCACTCATATTTTCAGCTCCACCACCCTTTGCAAGAAAATAGATCTTTAACTTATCCCCTGGAACAAGTTCCCAGTGGATAAATGCGGGCGAATTGTTTCCGGTATTCTTCCTTCTTAAAGGATCTTCCACAATAGAACTTCTCAGATATCCCTCTTTGTAACCCTCGATCATTCCTTGCTCAATAGCATCCCTTATCCCTTTAAAACCATCATATTTAAATCTTACTTCCTCACCAATCTCAACAAAAAACACCGCAACTCCTGTGTCCTGACATAGGGCAAGGGACTCCTCTTTTGCAATCTGAGCATTTTTTAAAATCTGGTTGAAAACTTCCTTTCCTGCCTCTGATTCTTCCTTTCTTGAAGCTTCCTCAATAATTCTAAGGACATCCTCCCTCAAAATGTAATTGGCTTCCTGCACTGTTTTTTTGATTTTTTCCTTTACATCCTTTAAGCTAATTTCTCTCATTTATAAATCCTCCTAAAATAAATTAAGGGCAAGGAGTTTGACCTCTGTCATCTCCTCCATTGCCCATCTTATTCCCTCTCTTCCAAAACCTGATTCCTTAACACCTCCATAGGGCATATGGTCAATTCTGAAGGTTGGCACATCATTCACAACAACCCCACCAACATCGAGTTTCTCAAAGGCTTTAAATATCTTTTTAATGTCCTTTGTGAAAACACCAGCCTGAAGCCCGTAAATTGAATTATTTACTCCATCTAAAGCAGAATCGAAATCTTTAAATTTTTCAACAATTACAAGGGGAGCAAAGGCTTCAGCACAGAATATTTTCATTTCTGGCTTTGTGTTAGTTATTATTGTTGGCTCCATTAATCTTCCTTCTATTTTCCCACCTGTGAGAAATTCTGCTCCCCCTTTCCTTGCCTCCTCAAGCCAACTCTCTAATCTTTTTGCTGACTCATCATCAATTAGAGGACCTATATCTGTATCTTCCTCCATTGGGTTTCCAACTTTTAGCTTTTTGGTTCTTTCTAAAAACTTATCGATAAAGACATCCCATATTTCCTCTTGAATCCATACCCTCTGAACAGATATGCATATTTGGCCAGCATAGGAAAAAGAGCCAAATGTAATCCTCTCAACTGCCCAGTCAATATCAGAGTCTCTGTCAACAATAACTCCTGCATTACCTCCAAGTTCGAGGGTCACTTTCTTCTTCCATGCCTTTCTTTTTATCTCCCATCCAACTTCAGCACTTCCTGTAAAGGTAACCTTTTTAATTCTCCCATCATTAAATAGATATTCTACTGTTTCGTAGGAACTTGGAACAACTGAGATAGCCTCTTCAGGATATCCTGATTCAACAATAATTTCTCCAAGGATAATGGAAGGAGAAGGAGTTTGGGTTGCAGGTCTTAAAATTATCGGATTTCCGACAGCAATTGCAGGAGCAACCTTGTGGGCAACAAGATTGAGGGGAAAATTGAAGGGTGTTATAGCAAGAATTGTCCCGATAGGAAATCTTCTAATCAAACCAATTCTTTTATCAAGCCCTTTCCTCAGATCGAGATCTATTATTTCTCCACCGATTCTCTTGGCTTCCTCTGCTGATATTTTAAAAGTAAAAATAGCTCTATCCACTTCTGCTCTCGAATCTCTTATTGGTTTCCCAGCTTGAAGAACTATCCACCTTGCAAGCTCTTCCTTTCTCTTCTCGATTAGAAGGGAAATTCTTTCAAGAATAGAAGCTCTTTCATAGGAAGGAAGGGACTTTGTTCTTTCAAAGGATTTCTCTGCAAGGGAAACTCCATCTTCTATGTCTTCTTTCTTAGCAAGAAAAACTTTTGAGCAAACCTCTCCATCCCATGGATTTCTTATCTCTTTAAATTTTTTTGATCTCCTCTTTTTACCACCAACTATAAAAGGGAATTCCATTTTCAAACCTTTATCTCCATTCCCTCGCAAGCTGCTTTTGTATTTGAATAGATTTTTTTTGCCTCCTTTTCGATTTCCTCTATTATTGAATCATTATGAGTGGGATCATGATGGAAAAGGATCAAATTCTTGGCTTCAACCTCCTTTGCAACTTCACAGGATTTAACATAGGTGCTATGTCCGAAACCCTTTGTGGAATTACTCTTTGAATTATATTCCTCGGGAGTATACTGAGCATCATGAATAAGAAGATCACAATCTTTCATGAAATTCTTTGTTTTTCTGTCAAGTCTTCCCTTCCATTCAACATCTGTCGCATAAACAATCTTCTTTCCGTTATATCTTAGAGAATAAAGAAGAATTCCATCTTCAGGATGGGCATCAGACCTCAGTGAAGATATTATAACCTTTCTATCCGAATGCTCAAAATCTTTCCTTTCTTCAAGACTGACCCTTCCTTTATAAATGATAAGGGACTCTCCACCGTCAAGGGCAAATATCATTTTTGGAGACTTGATCTGTCCCCAAGAAATAGGATAAATTGGAGATTTAAAAGTATCCACCATGAATTTAAAGAAATCTGAAGGGAAATTGGGACCAGCAACATAGAAATCTGTTGATGGCTTTAACTGGCTTGTAAAGAATGGATAACCTATTATGTGGTCAAGATGGAGATGGGAAAAAAGAAGAATTATTGGAAGGGAACTATCTTTAATAATGGAAGGGATATTTACAATTCCAGTTCCTGCATCAAAAATGACAAAAATATGGGGAGTTTCAATAAGAACAGAGGCTGTATTCCCGCCAAATTTCAAAAAAGTCTTAGAAGCAACAGGATAGCTTCCCCTTACTCCTAAAAATTTAACCCTAAATTCCCTTGCCATGATAAAGCCTTTTCAGTAATATTGCATCTGTCTCCAGATTAGGACTCTCAATTATGACCATACCTCCAACTCCAGAATCCTTAAGAACCTGAATCCACTCATCAAATTTAAAATCAGACTCCTGCAAATTTAGATGCTTCTTCTCTCCCTTTGAAGAGTAATCAATACCTGAAATATGTATATGCATATTTTTAAGAGATTCCTTTCCAAGGGCTCTTTCAATCCTCTTAATTATTTTTGAGAATTCCTCATAATTGTTGTATTTCCCATTTTCTCTTGCGTGAATATGGGCAAAGTCAACACAGGGAAGAACCCCTTCAACTTCTTCACAGATTTTCAATATTTCATCAAGGGAGCCAAACTGGGTTGGCTTACCCGTAGTCTCAGGTCTCAGGATTATCTTCTTCCTTTCTCTTCTAAGCTCATCAGAAATCTCCTTTATTGCATCTCTTATCACAGAGTAAGCATCCTTTGAGTTCCCATAATAGCCCGGATGAAAAACCACAGATCTTGCTCCTGCAAGTTCCCCCATTCGACAGGATACAATTATTCTCTCCATACTCGCAATCTTTTTCTCTTTGTCTTCTGAGTTCAAATTAATGAAATAAGGAGCATGGACTGAAAGGGCAACATTTTCTTCCTCTCCAACCTTCCTTATCGAGCGAGCTCCTTCCTCTCTTAAATGAACACCCCTAACCCATTCTATCTCCATACAATCAAGATCCAATTCCCTTATTCTTCTAATTCCATCCTCAGTGGATGTTCCCTTAGTGCTTATGGGAATGCCACCAGTTCCAAAAAGAATCCCTTCATAGGAGATACTGGACATTTCCTTCCTCAAGAAATTCTGATATTACTTTCATGGCACAAAGATCTGAACACATGGAGCATGCCTTTGATTTGCTCCCTCTTTTCATTCTTATCTCTCTGAATTTTTCAGGATCAAGGCTCAATCTTTCCTGTTCAGCCCAATCAAGATTAAATCTTGCCTCAGACATTCTTCTATCAAGCTCCTTTGCTCCTTTTATTCCCTTTGCAATATCTCCAGCATGGGCAGCAATTCTAAAAGCGATTAAACCTTCTTTAACATCTTCTAAATCAGGAAGACCAATGTGTTCAGTAGGAGTTACATAACAGAGGAAATCAGCACCTTCTGCACTTGCAATTGCTCCTCCTATTGCTGCTGTTATGTGGTCGTATCCAGCACCAATATCAGTTACAAGGGGACCAAGCACATAGAAAGGAGCATTATCACATATTTTCTTCTGAAGCTTAATATTCATAAAAATCTCATTTATTGGAACATGTCCAGGACCCTCAACAATTGCCTGAACACCAGCTTCTCTTGCCCTTTTCACAAGCTCACCAAGAACAAGGAGCTCGTCAATTTGAGCCCAATCAGTAGAGTCAGCTATTGAACCTGGCCTAAGCCCGTCCCCAAGGCTCAATGTTAAATCGTATTCCTTTGCAATTTCAAGGAGTCTGTCAAAACTTTCGTAAAGGGGATTTTCCTTTTCATTGTGAATCATCCATCCGACCATAAAAGCTCCACCCCTTGAAACAATACTTGTAAGCCTCCCTTGTTTCTTTAACCTTTCAACACCTTTCAGTGTCAAACCAGCATGAACAGTTATAAAGTCAATTCCATCCTTTGCGTGAAGCTCTATAACATGGAAAATATCATCAACGGTTAGGCTAACCATATTCCCCCATTTTGAAAGACCATAAAGAGCAGCTTGATAAATCGGGACAGAACCAACAGGGACTGTTGAATTTTTTATAATCTCTTTCCTTATGAGATCAATATTACCTCCTGTGCTTAGATCCATAACTGTGTCTGTCTTGTATTTTATTGCAAGCTGAAGTTTTTCAAGCTCAAATTTTATATGGGGGAAATCCATTGATGTTCCAAGATTTGTATTTACTTTTGTCCTCAGACTTTTCCCTACTCCCACTGGCTTAATATTTTTGTGGAGCTTGTTGGAAAGGACTACAGCATAACCTTTTACTATATTCTCAGCCAGCTCCTCAGCAGAAATTCCCTCCTCCCCAGCTACAATCTTCACTGAGGGAGGAATGTTTCCCTTTTTTAATTCATCTATTAAACTCATTGATTTTCTCCATAGAATTAACTCTTAGTTCAAAATATAAAACAATTCTTACCTGCTGTCAACAAAACCCTTTTTATGCTTTTTCTACAAAGAAATTTTTTTCTGTATTGATTAGGAGAATTTTTGTGCTGGTTATTCAAAATGGGAAATTTCGCTCTATCTTATTCTTTATCCTCTTTCCTCTCGATCCCCAATTTTTCTTTTATCTCCCTTACATCCCTTATTAGTTCTGGAACTCTTAAAAGAGAGACCTGGACTCTTCTCCAAACTCTCATGTCCATTTCAGGATAACCAGCAATGATTGAATTTGGCTGAACATTTCCAGTAACACCAGTCTTTGCCGCAATAATTGTGAAATCCCCGATTTTCAAATGATCCGCTATCCCAACCTGTCCTCCCATTGCAACGCCTTTCCCTATCTCAGTGCTTCCCGCTATCCCTGTCTGGGCTGCCATTATTGTATTTTCACCAATTCTTACATTATGCCCTATCTGGATAAGATTATCCAGTTTTGTTCCCTTTCCTATTCTTGTTTCTCCTATGGTTGCCCTGTCCACAGTTGTATTTGCTCCTATTTCCACATCATCCTCAATTACAACAGTCCCAATCTGGGGAATTTTAAAGTAAGAACCATCTTCTTTTTTTAAATATCCAAATCCATCAGAGCCAATAACTGCACCAGGATGAATTATTACTCTTTCACCAATTAAAACCCTTTCCCGAATAGTGACATTTGGATAAATCATACAGTTACTTCCAATTTTTACATCATCTCCTATAAATGTGTGGGGCATAATTACAGTATTCTCACCAATTGAGACTCTTTCGCCAATAAATACGAAATCGCCGATATGAACAGATGGATGGAGGGAGGATGATTCAGAAACTATTGCTGTTGGGTGAATTCCAGGGCGAAATTTTGGAGGAGGATAAAAAATAGACATAAGTTTTACAAACTCAAGGTATGGGTTTTTTGCCCTTAGAACAGGGAGACGGTTGAAAGGAAAATCTTCAGGTATAATTAGGGCAGATGCTCTTGTTGAATCGAGAAGGGATTTTAACTTGGGATCAGAAAAAAAACTTATATCCCCTTCCTTTGCACTATCAAGGCTCGAAATTCCCTTAATTTCAACTTCTCCATCCCCTTCCAAGGGTAAAGATAGAATTTCTGAAATCTCTTTAAGTTTCATGTTCCCTTATCTCCGTATTTAAAACAGATGTTAGGGAAGCTCCAAAGAGGAGAAAGTAAACCGAAAGGTCTACAAGAAGAATGAATCCTACAATTGCTGCAAGAGTTCCATGGAGTCTTCCCCATATTGCCACATTTCCTATATACCATGTGAAAATCCTTTTTGCAATTTCCCATAGAACAGTTGTAAAAAAAGCAGAAATTAGAGATGCAGAAGTTTTAGTTGAGACAGGAGGAATAAACTTGTAGAGAACAAAAAAGAATGAAAAAGAAAGAAGGATAGGAAGAATATAGGTAACAAGAAAGTTTATAATTAAGGAAATTGTTGTTGGGTTTATATATTGGGCAATAACAGGATCCCTCGAAATGTATCCATGAATCGCTGAAAATGTCAGGGAAAGAAGGAGGGAGAGGAAAATCATTGTTCCTGTAAAGAACATGAGTGAAAGTTGGAAGATTGTGTTTTTTAAAAATGTTCTTTTCAGCGGCACGCCAAACATTGCATTTATCCCAGCTGTGATCTTCGTGAAGACAACAACTCCTATGGGAATAGCGAAGATGATCCCTAACCATCCAAGTTTTTCAATGCTCTTTATAAGATGTCTTATCTTAACAAAGAAATTTGGATCAAGGGATGTGAAGTAGCCATTGGATAGAACATAGATTGAGTGAAAGAGCTCCATGTCAGAGCCCATTATTTTAGATACAATAAAACCCAACAATCCTACGGAAGGAATTGCTGCCAGCAAAATATAAAAGGAAATTATAGCTGAAAGATCATCACTTCTTTCATTGCTGAATCTCTTCCAGCTCTCCTTTAGAACATTGAAGAATTTTTTTAAAAATTTCATTATGGAGAGATTAGATCTTTCCAGCGAATGAAGTAAATTACAATGTTAATGAAAAGAACATAAATGACGAGGGATTCAATAAAGGCTAAACCCAAAAGGAATAGAGCTCTTATGGAGCCTGCAGAACCTGGATTTCTTGATATTCCATCAAAGGCAGATCTTATTGCATTGCTCTGAGCAATTGCTCCAGCCATTGCTGAGAGAGTAAGACCACCAACACTTACTATAACTGCCCAAACAAGTTTGTCTGAACCAGACCCACCATCTCCAGCAAAAAGAGGGGAAAGGAAAAAACAAATAATCAAAAACCTTTTGAAAAATTTTTCTCCTTTCATCATTCAAAGCCTCCTTTTAAAATGATTTATAGGTTCTCAAATTTGAATTTTTCAATGTTCCTCCATTGCTACAGCGCCAGCAATGTATGTAGTTGTTAGGAAGACAAAAACAAGAGCCTGGATAAAGGAAGTAAGAACTGCAAAGAGCATAAAAGGTAGAGGAACTATGAAAGGGAAAAGAGTTGCAAGCACTAATATTAATAGCTCTTCTCCAAGAATATTTCCAAAAAGCCTGATGGAAAGAGAGAAGGGACGGGCAAGATGGCTTATTATTTCCACGGGGAAAATGAGCCAGGATAACCACCAAACAGGACCAGCAAAGTTTTTAAGATATCCGAATATACCATGCTTCTTAATACCCTGGAAGTGATAGTAAAGAACAGCAAAAATTGCGCAACCAACTGGAACATTTAAATTACTTGTTGGAGCCATAAAACCTGGAATTAATCCAATTAAATTGCAGGTAAGTATAAAAAGTCCAAGGGTTGTTATCATTGGGACATATTTTTTCCCCTCCTCTCCAATAAAATCTACTGCAATACTCTCAAAAAAACCGTATATTTGTTCAAGAAGAGTTTGAACTGAAGACGGATATATTGAAAGTTTCCTGCTTGCTATTCCAAAAAATAAAATAAGAAAGAGAGCCGAAATAATTATCATCACAACATGATCGGGTATTGGTTGATGGGGGTTAAGTTTTATACCAAAAAGGGAAAAAAGAAGATATATTGGTTTCCCAAATATTGCGTTAAATAGGGACACAAAAAGGAGTTTATGTTCAAGTCCTTCCATTTACCCAGTTCCTCTTTTCAATTTAACAAATTGAACAAATCCTTCAACCATTATTCCAAAAATAATTGAAAGAAAACCAATGAAAAAGTATAAAATCTCTTTCTTTGAAATCAAAATTATAACATAAAACAGAACACCTATCAAAACAAGCCTTAGAAAATAAAGAACAACATAAATGAATGATCTTTTCTCGAGAAATTTGAAAGCAATACCTTTCAGTAAAACAAAGAAAAGAATTGAGAAGAACCCACCAGAAAAGGTAAAGAGAGAAGATTCGAATCTGTGAAATATCATCACTAAAAGGGAAAGAATAATTGAAATTCCCAGAGCAGTGATTGAAACCCTCTTTATAAGCTTATCTTCTTCACTCATCCTTCATCATCCAGTAAACTTTTAAAATATTATAAAAACCTGCAAATATTCCAAGGATAGTGAAAATAATTGTGAGATAAGGGAATGTCTTGAAAATTTTGTCGAGAAGATAGCCAAGGGCAAGCCCAACTATTATTGAGGCGGGAAACATCAAACCAACTGAAGAAAGAAGAAGCTCTTCCCTTCTCCCTTTTTTCTCACTCATCTTTAAAGTATAAATTACATTTTCCTTAACTTCAAATAATTTAAAATTCTGATAAAATTATCTATGGAAGCAAGAAGGATAAAAATGAGGGGAATTGTTCAAGGGGTTGGTTTCAGACCCTTTGTATTTAAACTTGCCCAGAGATTTGACTTAAAGGGTTGGGTTCTCAACTCCTCCTCCTCTGTAATCATTCATGTTGAAGGAGAAAAGGAAAAAATAGAAGATTTTATAAACTCCCTGAAGAAGGAAAAGCCTGCTCCTGCAGTAATTGATGTTATATCTTTTGAGGACATTGAATTTGAAGGTTTTGAAAGTTTCGAGATAAAGGAAAGTATCCAAGAAAAGGATGAATTCCAGCCAATATCCCCTGATCTTGCAACTTGTGATGATTGTTTGAAAGAGCTTTTTGATCCAAAGGACAGAAGATATCTTTACCCCTTTATAAACTGCACCAATTGTGGACCTCGATTCACAATAATAGAGGACATTCCCTACGATAGAGAAAAGACAACAATGAAGCTCTTTAAAATGTGTGAGGATTGCGAAAGGGAGTATAGAGACCCAATGAATAGAAGGTTTCACGCTCAGCCAAACGCATGCCCTGTCTGCGGTCCTGAAGTAGAGTACAGAAAAGGTAATTTAGTCGAAAAAGAAAAATGGATTGAGAAGGTTGCTGAGGATTTAAAAAATGGTTTGATCATTGCCATAAAGGGGCTCGGAGGTTTCCACCTCGCCTGTGATGCTCTCAATGAGAATGCTGTTAGAAGGCTAAGGGAAAGGAAGTTAAGAAGGGATAAACCCTTTGCAATTATGATGAAAGACATTGAAATGATCGAAGAATACTGTTTTTTAAGTGATAAGGAAAAGGAGATTCTCCTCAGCCCAAGGAGACCAATTCTCTTGTTAAGAGAAAAAAGAGAATCAAAGATAGCTAAGTCTGTTGCTCCCAATCAAAAATATCAGGGAATAATGCTACCCTCAACTCCAGTTCATCATATAATTATCAATTTCTATCAAAAACCCCTCATAATGACAAGTGGTAATATAACTGAAGAACCGATTGCCATGGAAAATGAGGAAGCTCTGGAAAGACTGAAAGGGATTGCAGACTCCTTCCTCCTTCACAACAGGGGCATCTACTCTCGTTATGATGACTCTGTTGCAAGGGTTATTTTTGATGAAGAGATTATAATAAGAAGGGCAAGGGGTTATGCTCCATTTCCTATATATCTTCCCTTCGAAGTTGATGAGATTCTTGCTTGCGGAGCTGAGCTTAAGAATACCTTCTGTCTTGCAAAGAAAAATTATGCCTTTTTAAGTCAGCACATTGGAGACCTTGAAAATTTTGAAACAATGGAGAATTTCCTCAGAACCCTTGAGCTTTTTAAAAGACTGTTCAGGGTTGAGCCTAAAATTGTAGCCTACGACTTGCACCCAGGATATCTCTCAAGCAAATATGCTCTTTCCCTGGAAAATGTAAAATTAATTGGGGTTCAGCACCACCATGCCCACATGGCAAGTTGTATGATTGAGAATGGTTATACTGGAAAGGCAATCGGTGTCTCTTTTGACGGAACAGGTTATGGAACCGATGGCAAAATATGGGGAGGTGAATTCCTTGTTGGAGATTTTAGAGATTTTGAAAGAATGGGGCATCTTAGTTACATTCCCCTTGCTGGAGGTGATGAGACTGTTAGAAAACCTTACAGAATAGCACTTTGTTATCTTCTCTCAATTTCAGATAATCTACCATCTTATCTCCCTAAAGAATTCCTTGATTTTATCAAAGATGAGGAAGTTAATGTATTTAAATCAATGATAAAAAATGGTTTTAATACTGTTCTTGCATCAAGCTCAGGAAGGCTTTTTGATGCTGTATCTGCTGTTCTTGGAATCAGGGAAATAAACAGTTATGAGGCTCAATCTGCAATGGAACTTGAAATGATTGCTGATGAGAATGAGAGAGGTTATTATCCTGTTGAAAATAATAATCTAATTTTTGATCAGCTTTCCATTTTTAACTCTGTTCTTGAAGATGTAAAGAGAGGGGTAGAAAGGGAAAAAATAGCTGCAAGGTTTCACAATACAATTGCTCACCTTATATTAAAGGCATGTGAAGTTTTGAGAGATTCATATGGTATTAATACGGTTGCATTAAGTGGAGGGGTCTTTCAGAATCTTTTTCTTTTCAAAAAAGTTGTAAACCTTTTAAAGGAGAATGGTTTTTCAGTCCTCTATCATAAAAAAGTACCCACAAATGATGGAGGAATCTCTCTTGGACAGGCAGTAATTGCTTTTTTCAAGAATAGAGAAGACAGCTGAGCTTTCTATTCTATAACCTTAAAAACAAGGTCATGCTCTTTAACAACATCATCCACTTTAATAGCAATGTTGTCTCCTGGTTTTCCAACCTCAATGGGCTTATGCTCTATCTGCATTGAAACAATCTTCTGAGTAAAATCTGTAGTGTGCCCTTTAATATGAATGGTGTCTCCCACTCTAATTTCGTCTGAAAGCTCTAAAACTGCAACTCCAATCCTGTTAAAATAATGGGTAATTTTGCCAACCAATTTTTCTTCCATTACCCCTCCTAAAATTTATCTAAAATAAATCAAATAAATCGTAACTCCGAGCTCCCTCGGGTCATTGGATCCTTGAATAACCTTTGATGGAATGAAAGTTTTGTCAGTTTTTATTGTTAAAATAACCTCGTCTCCTTCCCCGAGCTCATCAGGAGTTAAATAGTATCTTTTGTCAAATTCTCCAGTTTCAGGAATGAAATCGTCAATTACTTTATCATTCACAAAAATAACAACCCTTTGATCCTGATAAATAGCCTTATTCACTCCTCCTTTTATCCAGAGAAGAGTCTCCCTTCTTGGATTGTCCATTGTACAGACTGCTTCTTTTGATGTCCATCTCCATGAAATATTCCTTTTCGCATCATACTCTTCAGGATACCATCCTTTTTCATAAATTATTTCTGGGGTCTCAACAGGTGGAGGTTGAACTTTCAATTTTTTAATTAAAATTATATGCTTTGTTGATGGATTGAATGGGTTCCAGAGCCCAATTGTTAATTTTACCTCCTCCTCCCCTTTAAAAGAAGGATCAAATTCATCAATGAACTTGGGAATAAATATCTCCCTCTCGTATTCGAATTTATCCCCTACCTTCCATTTTTTTGTTTCAACAGGAGGTAAATGATCATCCTGAAGAATCATTCTGTTGTTAGAATCTGAAAAATGAACAAAGGCATAGAGATTCTCGTTAAATCCCTTGAAATTTTCTTTCACAGTCCAGCTGTATTTAACTTTTGTAAGCCAGTAATCGGTTATTGGTGATGTCGGGAAATTTAGCTCAACTCCAATCCCAATATCCTCTGTTCTTTTCTTACATCCAGTTGAAAATACCAAAAAGAAAATTAAAAATAAAAGAATTAACTTCTTCATTTCCTTTACCTCCGCATTTTAAAAGCTTATCAAAAAATCTTTTCATAATCAAATTTTCAATCGGTGAAGGATGAATTCCTCCTTTTCCTCATCTTTCCTCCTTGCTAAAATCTTATTTTATAAATTTTTTTCTGTCAATTGTTTGAATTTTTTGGGAGATTGAAGTAATATCTTTTTTGAATCTGGAGGTAAATATGAAAAGGGGTATTCAAGTATTATTTTTTGCTATTTTCTTTATTTTTTTAGGAGTTCTCTTCTCTGAAGAAATTTTTAAAATTGATTCATCCTTCTTCGGAGATATAAAGCCAAGATTCATAGGTCCTGCTGTAATGAGCGGAAGAATAACAGATATTGAAGGAGTCTCAAAGGATCCAAGAATTATTTATGTTGGAACTGCAGGAGGAGGAATATGGAAGTCAACAAATGGAGGGATTACATTCTTCCCGATCTTTGAAAAATACACAATGTCAATCGGGTGCATAACTGTTAATCAGAACAATCCAGATGAGATATGGGTTGGAACAGGGGAAATAAATGTAAGGAATTCTGTCTCTGTTGGAACAGGCCTTTACAGAAGCAAGGATGGAGGGAAGTCATGGGAACATCTTGGATTTAAAGATTCTGAGAGAATTGCTGAAGTTGTTCTTCATCCAAAAGATTCTAAGGTTGCCTATGTTTGTGTTCTTGGTAATCTCTGGAATCCAAGCAAAGAGAGGGGAGTTTATAAGACAAAAGATGGAGGTAAAACATGGGAGAAAATTTTATTTGTTGATGAAAATACTGGTTGTGGGGATCTAGCCATGGATCCTCAAGAGCCAGATGTAATCTATGCTGCTATGTGGCAGGTTAGAAGAATGCCCTATTTCTTCATCTCAGGAGGACCTGGTTCAGGGTTTTTCAAATCAACAGATGGAGGGAAAACCTGGAATAAAATAAAGAAAGGTCTTCCTGATGGAGATCTTGGAAGGATTGTTTTTGATGTTGCATCCTCAAGACCAGGCACAATTTACGGCATTTTTGAAGCTAAAAAGGAAACAGCCCTTTATCGCTCCGATGATATGGGGGAGAGCTGGCAAAGGGTAACTTCCTTTCTTGGAACAAAGGCAAGACCTTTTTATCTTACTGAGATAAAGGTTGATCCTAAAGACCATAAGAGGCTTTACAATCTCTCTGTCATTCTTTTTATGAGTGATGATGGAGGAAAGAGCTTTAACCAAGCTGGAGCTGGAAGCCTATATGGAACTTCCTATCATCCTGATGTTCAGGCTCTATGGATTAATCCTTCAAATCCAGATCATATATTAGTTGGAACAGATGGAGGAGTATATCTTTCTTTTGACAGAGGAAAGACCTTCAAACTTCTTGGAAATATACCTGTTTCCCAGTTTTATCATGTAAATTATGACATGAAAATACCATACAATGTTTACGGAGGTTTGCAGGACAATGGTTCATGGATGGGTCCCTCAAGGGTTTTAGGAGGGAGAGGTATTGAGAACAGGCATTGGAGGAATATTGGTGGAGGTGATGGATTCCATGCCTTTCCAGATCCAACTGATTCTGATATTGTCTACCATGAATGGCAGGGAGGAAGGCTTGTTCGCGTTAATCTGAGCACTATGGAAATGAAAGATATTCAACCTTACCCTAAAAAAGGTGAGCCAAAATATCGTTTCAACTGGAACACACCTGTTCTAATTAGCCCAAACAATCCTGAAGTAATGTATATTGGCTCCCAGTTCCTTTTCAAGACAAAGGACAAGGGGGAAACATGGGAGAGGATTTCTCCTGATCTTACAACCAATGACCCTAATAAACAGAGGCAGGCAGAATCTGGAGGTTTAACAATAGATAACACAACTGCTGAAAATCATTGCACAATTTATACAATTTCTGAATCTCCTTTAAATCCAAATGTTATATGGGTTGGAACTGACGATGGAAATTTACAGCTGACAACCGATGGCGGTAAAACATGGAAAAACCTTGTAAAAAATATCCCTAATCTTCCTCCAAACACATGGTGCTCCCATGTTGAGTCTAGCCGACACAAAATGGGGAGAGCCTATGTAACCTTTGATGGTCATCAGAATGGTGATATGAAACCTTATGTCTATAAGACAGAGGATTTTGGGAAAACATGGGAGCCCCTTGTAACACCTGATATTATAGGCTACTGCCATGTAATTAGAGAGGATTTGGTCAATCCATATCTTCTTTTCCTTGGAACAGAATTTGGACTTTTCATTTCCATTGATGGAGGAAAAAGCTGGGCTCATTTAAAAGAGAATTTTCCAATGGTTGCAGTCAGGGATATGGTTATACATCCAAGAGAGCATGATCTTATAATTGCAACCCATGGTCTTGGGATATGGATTATTGACGATTTAACCCCTCTTAGAAATCTGAAAAAGGATATGCTCGAAAAGGAAGTGGCAATTCTTCCATCAAGACCATCAACAATTTCCTATTCTTCTGTCATGCAGGATTTTCCTGGTGATGATGGATTTGTAGGAGCAAATCCACCTTCTTCTGCAAAAATAACTTACTATCTCAAAGAGAGACATATTTTCGGTGATTTAAAACTTGAAATCCTTGATCCTGATGGGAAGATTATAAAGAGTCTACCAACAGGAAAGAGAAAGGGTATAAATATAGTTTACTGGGATATGAGACTTAAGCCTCCAAAGGTAAGTTTCAAGCCTGGAGTCCCAACAGGAGTTGCTTACGGTCCTATGGTTCCTGAAGGAACCTATACAGTAAGAATAACAAAGAATGGAAAAAGTTATTTTGGAAAATTGGAGTTACGCCCTGA
>CAZFCI010000281.1:0-1769 GCA_964517525.1 uncultured Clostridia bacterium
TGCATGCTCCTTAGCTATAGACAAACCTTTTCCAGTATATGGATCATAGAAATGGGATGTTGTTTGAAATGCATCAAGAATAACTGGAAGAAGATACTCTACAGAAAGGTTGACTCCTTCAATTGCAAGTTTCCACTTGGGATGAATTGGAAGAGCTGCAATAATTGCTTTCAATAACCATCTTAACTCAGATTTCTTCCAATCATTTATCATCTTGCTTACAGGATGAATGTCTTCATTTATACTTCCTTCCACTATCCTTCTAAAATGTTTCCTCAAAAGGCGAGCCCAATCTGGATCTTCCTTTTCATAAATTTTCAATTTTGCATCCAATGATTTTTGAGTAATGTCTCTATGATTTGCATATGGGTATATTGAAGTGCTAAAAAGAACAACCAAAAATCCAATACCTAATAATTTTTTTATCCCTCTCATTTCCCACTCCTTTTTCTGAAGATTAAAATTATCCCTGAAAGATCATGCTTGCCATTGCCATATTTTCTCATGGTAGAATAAACGACGTATACATTCCCTTTTTTGTCTACTGCAACATCTGTAATGTACCAATCATTATACTTCTTAAGCTTGCTATACTCCCTTCCAAACCTTGTTATAAATCTTCCATTGGAGCTGAATTTCTGAATATCACCTTCAAAGTCTGCAACATAAACATTATCCTCTGAGTCAATTCCAATTCCTATAGGTCCTTTTTTAAACTTTCCATTTGCAGGTCCTCTACCTCCCCACATTGTTATAAACTCTCCATTGGAAGAGAACTTTTGAACTCTGTAGTTATGCCAGTCAGCTACATATACATTATCCTTTGAGTCAATTGCAATATCTTCTGCATCATAAATTTCACCTGGTCCTTTCCCAGGCTTCAGCCAAACAGAGCCTGGCTTTCCAATATGAGATATAAATTCTCCATCGCATGTAAATTTTGATACCTCATATGTCCATCCACCTGCAAGATATACATTATCCTTTGAGTCTATTGCTATTCCATTGAGTAGGTCAACCTTCCCCTTCCCCCATTTCTTCAGCAATTCACCATTGGGAGAGTATACAAAGACTTCCTCTCCAGTCCAATCAACCACATATATATTCCCTTTTGAATCAAGTGCAACATTACGAGGAGGATAACAGTCAATTCTCATAACAGCCTTCCCTTCAGGGCTTATCTTAACCAAAGATTCGGCAGCAACATATATGAATCCGTTTTTATCTATGGTAATACCCATAGGAACAATAATATCAACTCCAATTGTATCCTTATTCCACTCTCCAACACACTCATACTCCTCCGAAGGGGATGGCTCAACTATTTTTAAAAGGGTCTCGAAAAGATTTGTCTTTTCCTCAGAGCCTTTCTCTTTGCTTTTGCTCTCTTTTACCTCTTCACTGCATCCAAAAAGAAAGAAAATCATAAAAATTGATACAACCAAACTCCTCATATCAAACCTCCAAAAATTTCTCATCTATCTCAATCCCAATAATTGGGCTATTGGTTTCGGCTTTTATTCCATCCTTCAAGTAAATCATATTAAACTCTATTTTCATCTATCAAGACATAGTTCTCATATCCAAAATTCTCATATCCTGGAATTTTGCCTACAGCAGAATGGAGGAGGTGAATCCCATCGGAATGAACATGGGATGGTGAGCCCATGTCCTGAAGAAGATGAAGGGCATGACCAAATAGCTCAGAGGCTTTACCCTCATCCCTTTCAAACTCTTCAACAGCCTCATTGAATAGCTGAATTGCTCTA